>JBLMYH010000125.1:0-20878 GCA_050258175.1 Hyphomicrobiaceae bacterium | reverse complement strand
TCGCGCTCGGCCAAGGACCTGGAAAAGAAGCTGAAGGGCGACTGCTTCGAGGACATCATCGCGCTGATGGCGCTGAACCGTCCAGGCCCGCTCGGCTCCGGCATGGTGGACGACTTCATCGCGCGCAAGCAGGGCAAGCAGAAGCCCGAGTATTTCCACCCCGACCTCGAGCCGGTGCTGAAGTCGACCTACGGCATCATTGTCTACCAGGAGCAGGTGATGCTGGTGGCGCAGATCCTGGCGGGCTACAGTCTCGGTGCCGCCGACATGCTGCGGCGCGCCATGGGCAAGAAGAAGCCCGAGGAGATGGCCAAGCAGCGGGAGATCTTCCTCGCGGGCGCAGCCAAGCGCGGGGCGGACACCAAGGTCGCCGAGCGCCTATTTGACCTGATGGAGAAGTTCGCCGAATACGGTTTCAACAAGTCGCACTCGGCAGCCTATGCGCTGGTGGCCTACCACACCGCCTGGCTCAAGGCCTACTATCCGGCTGAATTCATGGCGGCGACGATGTCGTCGGAAATGTCCGACACCGACAAGGTGCGCGTGTTCTACGAGGACTGCCGTGCCAACGGCCTGACCATGCTGGCGCCCGACATCAATCTGTCCGGCTACCGCTTCGAACCGGTCAGCAGGACCGAGATCCGCTACGGCCTCGGTGCGATCAAGGGCAGCGGCGAGGCGGCGATTGGCGCGATCGTCGCCGAGCGCGAGGCCAGCGGTCCCTACCAGGGCTTGTTCGATCTGACACGGCGCGTCGACAAGCGCTATCTCAACCGCCGCGTGCTCGAGGCGCTGGTGAAGGCGGGCGCTTTCGACAGCCTCAACGACCATCGCGCCAGCCTGATGGCGTCGGTTGCTGCCGCCCTTGAAACCGCCGACCGTGCGGCACGCAGCGGCGGCCAGGTCGGCCTGTTCGGTGAGGCGCTGGACGGCGGCGGCGAGGAACTCGTCGACGTTCCCGTGTGGCCCGAGCAGGAAAAACTGCTGCAGGAAAAATCCGCGCTCGGCTATTTCTTCAGCGGACACCCCTTCTCGTCGTATCTGGCCGAGGTGTCCAGTTTCGCCAAAAGGCAACTCGACAGTCTGGAGCCTTCACGCGATCCGGTGATGCTGGCCGGCATCGCCGTCTCGCTGCGCACCCAGATGACGCGACGCGGCAAGATGCTGATCCTGCTGCTGGACGACGCAACGGCGCAGGTCGAGGTCGTGATCTTCAATGAGCTGTACGAACAGAGCCGTCATTTGCTGAAGGACGACGCGCTGCTGGTCATCGAAGGCAAGGTCAACCGTGACGACTACTCCGGCGGGGTCCGCGTGACGGCGGAGCGGATCTACGACTTGGCGGGCGCGCGCACCCGGTTTGCTCAAGGGCTCAGGCTGGCGTGCAACGGCCAGTCGAGCGGCAGCAAATTGGCGGAATTGCTCGCGCCCTATAAGGCGCAGGAAGGGGGCTGCCCGGTATGGGTCGAGTATCGCAATCCCAATGCGCGCTGCCGGGTGCGGTTGGGCGAGGACTGGCGGGTGCGCCTGGACGACCGGCTGCTCGAGTCGCTGGGCAGCTGGCTCAAGCCCGAGGCCGTGAATGTCATTTACTGACGCCCTAACGCAAGTGGAATAAACGTACCAATCCATGTCCTTTGTGCAACAAAGTGTTGACATGAATTCAATAATATTAGATTATTCTAATAACACTGAGGTCGCCGCAATGGCACTTGGTGTTGTCTCCTCCAATCCTCCTCCTTTGGTGGATACTCTGCCCGGCTCTTCACGAGCTGGGCATTTTTTTGTCCGCTTGTTAGGGCAGGTTGTGGCGCCCGGCGCTCCGCCTAATCGACCCGCTTCTCGAAGCCGTGGAATTGACCCTGGCATTCGCTGATCTCGATCCGATCCACCCGCGCCTGCGGCGGGCCGCGATGTGCCCATTCGATGAGCGCATCGACGGCTTCGGCCGAACCCTGGACCACGGCCTCCACCGAACCGTCAGCCTGATTGCGCACCCAGCCCGTCACCCTAAGGCGCTCGGCCTCGATCCGCATCGATTCGCGGAACCAGACGCCCTGTACGCGGCCCTGGATGTGCAGGTGTAGGGTCCGCGGCGGACTCACTTCACCTTCATGCCAGGCTGTGCGCCGCTGTCCCGCGACAGGATGAAGAGACCGGGTGCGTCGCCCGAGGCGGCCAGCACCATGCCTTCGCTCATGCCGAACTTCATCTTGCGCGGCGCGAGGTTGGCGACCATCACGGTAAGCCGTCCGACCAGGGCGTCCGGCGCATAGGCCGACTTGATCCCGGCGAATACCTGGCGGGTGCCGAGTTCGCCGACGTCGAGCGTCAGACGCAGCAACTTGTCGGCGCCCTCGACGTGCTCGGCTTTGGCGATGCGCGCGATGCGCAGGTCGATCTTGGCGAAGTCGTCGATGCTGATCGTGTCCGCCACCGGCTGCGCGGCGTGGACCTGCGCCTCGGCGTGGCGCACCGGCGCAGGGGCGGGCGTGGGCTCGAGGTTCTGTTTGTTGGCGGCTACCATGGCTTCGATGGCTTGGGGGTCGATGCGGGTCATCAGGTGGCTGTATGCGTTGATGCGATGGCGGATGAACAGGCTCTGGGAATCGTCCCAGGCCAGCGGCGGAATGTCGAGAAAGGCCTCGACCTGCTCGGCCAGTTTCGGCAGCACCGGCTTCAGGTACAGGGTCAGCAAGCGGAAGCAGTTGAGCGCGACCGTGCAGACCTCGTGCAGGCGATACACGGCTTCGGGTTTCTTGGCGAGTTCCCAGGGTTTTTCATCGGCTACGTACTGGTTGGCGCGGTCGGCCAGGGCCATGATTTCCCTTAAGGCCTTGGCGTAGTCGCGCGCCTCGTAATGCGCGGCAATCGTGCCGGCGGCGGCCTGGAATGCGCCGACCAGTTCGAGGTTGGCCACCCCGTCGGCGAGCTTGCCCTCGAAGTTCTTGTGGATGAAGCCGGCGGTTCGGCTGGCGATGTTGATGAACTTGCCGACCAGGTCGGAATTCACGCGCGCGACGAAGTCATCGAGGTTGAGGTCGATGTCCTCCATCGAGCCGTTGAGCTTGGCCGCGTAGTAGTAGCGCAGCCACTCGGGATTCAGCTTCTGCGCCAGGTAGCTCTCGGCCGTGATGAAGGTGCCGCGCGACTTCGACATCTTCTGCCCGTTCACGGTCAGGAAGCCGTGTGCATATACCGCGGTCGGCAGGCGGTGGCCGGAAGATTTGAGCATCGCAGGCCAGAACAGGGCGTGAAAATACAGGATGTCCTTGCCGATGAAGTGCACCAACTCGGTTTTCGAGTCGGCGCCCCACCACGCGTCGAAGTCGAGGCCGTTGTCCTTCGCGTACCTGGCGAAGCTCGCCATATAGCCGACCGGAGCGTCCAGCCACACGTAGAAATACTTGCCCGGCGCGCCGGGAATCTCGAAGCCGAAGTAGGGTGCGTCACGACTGATGTCCCAGTTGTTGAGGCCGGCGGCAAACCATTCCTGCATCTTGTTGGCGGCCTCCGCTTGCAGCGCGCCCGAGGTGGTCCACTCGCGCAGGAAGGCTTCGCAGTCGCCGAGCTTGAAGAAGTAATGCTCGGAATCCTTGTGCACCGGCGTCGCGCCCGACACCGCCGACACCGGGTTCTTCAGCTCGGTCGGGCTGTAGGTCGCGCCGCATACCTCGCAGTTGTCGCCATACTGGTCCGCCGCGCCGCACTTCGGGCATTCGCCCTTGATGAAACGATCCGGCAGGAACAGGTTCTTCACCGGGTCGTACATCTGGGCGATCGTCTTGACCTCGATCAGACCGGCTTGCTGCAGCGCCAGATAGATTTTGGAGGCCAGCGCCCGGTTCTCGTCCGAATGCGTCGAGTAGTAGTGGTCGAAGCCGATATGGAAGCCGGAAAAATCACGCGTGTGCTCGTCCCACACGCGGCCGATCAGCGTTTCCGGCGTGATGCCTTCCTTCTCCGCGCGCAGCATGATTGCCGTGCCGTGGGTGTCGTCGGCGCACATGTAGCGGCAGTCGTGGCCGCGCATTTTCTGGAAGCGTACCCAGATGTCGGTCTGGATGTACTCGACCAGATGGCCGAGATGGATGCTGCCGTTGGCGTAGGGCAGCGCGGAAGTGACGAGGATCTGGCGTGACATGAGGAGCCGGAAGGCGCAAAACCGCCATTTTAACGCGAGCGGCCCCCCTAACTCTTCAATCGCCTGCTAAAAACGCGAGCCGGGCTGTTTCAGGAATTCGAGTTCATCCGGCGTGGAAGGGCGCCCCAGAATCGCGTTGCGATGCGGGAAGCGGCCGAAGCGCGCGATTACGTCGCGATGCTTGCGCGCGTAATCGAGGAAGTTGTCGAATAGCGCACGTTCGGCGGCAGCCGCTTGGTGCGCCAGCTTTTCATACAAGGAAACGGACAAGTCCTGCATGGCCAGCGACTCGGCATGCTCCAGCGGCAGATACAGAAACACGCGCTCGATCGGCGCCAGCTGCTGGTCTTCACCCGCGGCCAGCGCATCCAGGCTCAAGGCCAGGGCCTGCGGGTCGGTAGCGAAGGCCTGTGGCTGGTCACGATGGATGTGGTGGGGAAATTGGTCAAACACGATCAGCAAGGCCAGGCGTCCGCGCGGGGTTCCGGCCCAGTGATCGAGCTTGCCTTGGGTCGCAGCGACCAGGGTGTCGGAAAACTGCTCCATCACCGCCTGGTCATTGGCCGGCGACTTGCCGAACCATAATTTACTTTTCTGCGCGGCGACCTCGGCGGCGCTGCCGGGGGCGCCAAACCAGAATGCGAGCACGCTTTCGGGATCGGGAGTCATCGCCCGCAGGTGCAGCTTAGAAGATATCGTCGGACAGGTCGCTGTGCGCCCCGTCGCAGAACGGTTTGTCCTTGCTGTGCTTGCAGTTGCACAGCCATACCGTGCTCTTCTCCGTGACGACAAACGACATCGGCTCCAGACCGCTACCTTCGTGCGAGCCATCGCAGAACGGCTGCGTCATCGAACGGCCGCACGAACACCACCAGTATTCGCCGGGTTCGAGTTCGAGTTCGGCGGGATTGCGGTCATACACAACGGGTTCGGACATGCTTCGCTCCTGCGTAAAAGCGCCCATTCTAGACGCATTGTCCGTCTGCAAATCCATACGGTTTTTGAGGCAATTCTGCTCAGGGCGCCGGCGCAATCGCGCGCGGTCTCGGTGGGGTTTCGTGTTGCTGAGGTGCTTTTCCAAATCAACGCTGCGCACAGCTTCCTCCCTCATCGCTGACCTGATGTCGCGTGGAAAGCAGGCATTGTTCGGCCATCTGCTTACCTGGCTACGCGGCCTCAGGGTGCGCCGGGGCAGTGGGCTTACGCGCCCCCCCCCAAGGCCTTGTAGAGATCCACTTCGGCACCTAGCAGTTGCCGGCGGGAAGTTGTCAGGGCCTGTTCCGCGAGAAAGCTGTCGCGGCTTGCATCCAGCACTTCCAGGTAGTTGGCGATACCTGCCCGCTCCCGCGCCTTGACCCGTTCAAACCTCGCCTTTTGGGCGCGCAGGTTGGCCTCCAGAGCGGACACCTGCTCGCGATAGGTCGTCCGGGCGGCAAGCGCGTCGGCGACTTCGCGAAAGGCCTGCTGGATCGTCTTTTCGTAGTCGGCCACCGCCTCAAGCTTGCGCGCTTCGGCCACCTGCAGGGTGGCCCGGTTGCGGCCAGCGTCGAACAGAGGCAGGGTGAGTACCGGCTGGAACAGCCAGGCCTGACTGCCGGCGTCGAACAGGCCCGACAGTGCGCTGCTGGCCGTACCGAGATTGGCTGTAAGCGCGATGCGCGGGAAGAAGGCCGCGCGCGCGGCGCCGATATTTGCGTTACTGGCGATCAGCCGTTGTTCTGCGGCACGCACGTCGGGACGGCGCAGAAGCACGTCCGAGGGGAGCCCAGGCGCGAGCTCTGCCATGGCGGTGTGGGTGGAGAAATTGGCCGGCTCGGGAAGTGGGGCCGTCATGCCGGTAAGCAGGCGCAGGGCATTTTCTGTCTGGCTTTGTTGACGCTTCAGGTTGGCCAGCTGGGCGCGCACGGACTCGACCAGCCCCTCGCCGACGAGTACGTCGAGATCGCTTGCCAGACCGGCATCGCGCCGCTTGCGGGTGAGGTCGAGGCTCTCCTCGCGGGATCCCAGGGTTTCGCTTGCCAGGCGTATCTGCTCGGCAAACTCCGTAAGCTGTAGCCAGGTGCTGGCCACATCGCCGATGAGGCCGATGCGGAAGCTTTTTGCAGCCTCGTCGCTCGCCAGGTACTGGGCCCGGGCCGCCTCGCTCAGCGCCGCAACCCGGCCCCAGAAGTCCAGCTCGAACGCCGTCACGCCGAGCCCCGCGTCGTAGCGGCTGATCGTTCGCGCCTTGCCGAAACCGGTGAGATCCGCAGGCGTGCGGCTGCGGTTGAGCGAGCCCTGCGCATCCAGCGTTGGGAAGCGGTCGGCGCGGGCGATCCCCGCCAGGGCACGCGCTTCTTCCACCCGTGCCACGGCGATGCGGAGATCCCGGTTGTCGGCAAGCGCCGCCTCGATCAGCCTATGCAGCGCCGGGTCGGGGAAATACGTGCACCAATCGGGCAAGACAGCGTTGCCGACCTCGGTCAGGCCCGCAAAATGCTGTGGAATGGGCGCGGGTGGCCGCTCGTAGGTAGGGGTGAGCGAACAGCCGGCCAGCAATGCCGCCACGACGAGCGGGGCGCCCCAGGGCAGGCTGGCAGCGCGGCGAGAGGCGAGCCCGGATTCAAAGGTGGATTCAGTCATGTTTCGTTTCCTCCCGAGGGCGGGCGGGGAAGAGCCTACCTATCACCACGAAGAACACGGGTACGAGGAAAATCGCGAGCAGGGTTGCGGCGATCATGCCGCCGACCACCCCGGTCCCGACCGCATGGCGGCTCGCGGCGCCGGCGCCGGTGGAAATGGCGAGCGGCAGCACCCCGAGAATGAAGGCGAAGCTGGTCATGAGGATGGGGCGCAGACGCAGGCGACACGCCTCCTGCGTCGCAGCCATGAGATCCATCCCCTCGTCGTGCAGTTTGCGCGCGAATTCGATGATGAGGATGGCATTCTTGGCCGACAGGCCGATGATCGCAATCAGGCCGACCTTGAAGAACACGTCGTTGGGCAGGCCGCGCAGATGCACCGCAAGTACCGCACCGAGAATACCCAGCGGCACCACCAGAATCACCGAGAAGGGGATCGCCCAGCTCTCGTACAGTGCGGCGAGGGCGAGGAACACCACCAGCAGCGACAGGGCGAACAGGGCTGGCGCCTGGGTGCCGGCGAGCCGCTCCTCATAGGACGTGCCCGACCACTCGTAACCGAAGCCCGGCGGCAGCTTGGCGGCGATCTCCTCCATGGCCTGCATCGCCTCGCCGGTGGAGTGGCCGGGCGCAGGGGTGCCTGCAATTTTCATCGAGGGGTTGCCGTTGTAGCGGTCGAGCTTGGGCAGACCCACGATCCACTTCGGTTTGGCGATTTCGCCCAGGAGCACGATGTTGCCGAGCCGGTTCCGCACCGGCAGCTTGAGCAGATCCTCGGGCGTTTTGCGCAGATCGGCGTCTGCCTGCATCTGCACCCTGAGGACGCGGCCGTTGTGGCTGAAGTCGTTGACATAGGACACACCGATGGCGGAACTCAGGGTGTCGTTTAGATCCGCCATGTCGATTTGCAGCGCCTGCGCCTTGGCGCGATCGATATCAAGATAGATCTGCGGCCCCGGTTCCTGGCCTTCGGGGCGCACGCCGGCCAGGCGCTTGTCCTGGCTCGCCATGCCCAGCACCATGTTGCGCACGTCCAGCAGGGCGTCACGTCCGAGCCCGCCACGGTCCAGCAGACGGAAGTCGAAGCCGCCGACCGCACCGAGTTCGGGAATGGCAGGCGGATTCACCGCAAAGACCATCGCCTCCTTGATACGCATGAAGGTTCCCATGGCGCGGCCGATAACGCCCTGCGCGGAGTGCTCGGGACCCTTGCGCTCGTTCCAGTCCTTGAGCCGGGTGAAGGCGAGGGCCGCGTTCTGCCCGCGGCCGAAGAAGGAAAAGCCCACCACGCCGATGACCCGATCCACCTCCGGTTGCTTCAGATAGTACTGCTCGACCTGGGAGAGCACTTGCACTGTGCGTTCCTGGGTGGCGCCCGAAGGCAGCTGTACCAAGGTGATGAAATAGCCCTGGTCCTCGTCCGGCAGGAAGCTGCCCGGCAGCTTGTAGAAGAGCCAGCCAACGGCGACCACGATGGCGAGATAAATCACCATCCAGCGAGCGCTGCGGGCGATGATGCGTCCGGTGATGCCCTGGTAGCGCGCGGTCACCCGCCCGAAGAAGCGGTTGAACCAGCGCTTCTCGTCGGCTTCCGCTTCGCCCGGTTTGAGCAGGGTCGCGCACATGGCAGGGGTGAGCGACAGCGCCATCAGCACCGAGAATGCCATGGTGAGAATCAGAGTGGCGGCGAACTGGCGGTAGATGGCGCCCACGGAGCCCCCGAAGAACAGCATCGGCATGAATACCGCCGACAGCACCACCGAGATGCCGAGGATGGCGCCGAGGATCTGGTCCATTGCCTTGATCGTGGCAGCCAGCGGCGACAGGCCCTCCTCGCGCATGATGCGCTCGACGTTCTCCACCACGACGATGGCGTCATCGACCAGGATGCCGATGGCGAGCACCATGGCGAACAGGGTGAGCACGTTGATGGAAAAGCCGAACGCGTACAGCCCCGCCGTTGCGCCGGCCAGCGCCACGGGCACCACCACCGCCGGAATAAGGGTCGTGCGCCAGTGCCCGAGGAACACGTACATGACGATGAACACCAGGATCATCGCTTCACCCAGCGTCTTCACCACTTCGAAGATCGAGATCTCAATAAAGCGCGAGGTGTCGTAAGGCACCGTCCACTCGACGCCCTTGGGGAAGAAACGCGCGAGTTCAGCCATGCGCGCCTTTACCTTGGTTGCCACGTTCAGCGCGTTGGCGCCGGGCGCGACGCGGATGGCGATCGCGGCGATCGGCTGGCCGTTCATGCGGGCGTAGCGGTCGTAGCTTTCGCCGCCCAGTTCCACGCGTGCGACGTCCTTGACCTTCACCGTGGCGCCGTTGGGGAGGGCGCGCACCACCACATTGCCAAATTCTTCCGGCGTGGAGAGGCGGCCACGGGTGACGATGACCGCGTTCACCTGGGCGCCGGGTGCTGCCGGCGCCTGGTTCAGTTCGCCGGTGGCGAGCAGCACGTTCTGCGCCTGCAGCGCGCGCTTCACGTCGGCCGGCGTGAGACCGTACGAGTCGAGTTGCTCTGGCTTGAGCCAGATGCGCATGGAATATTCGCTGCCGAACAGGATGGCTTCGCCGACCCCCGGCACCCGCAGCAAAGGATCCAGCACGTTGGAGGCGGCGTAGCTGCCAAGGTCGATGGCGCTGTGGCTGCCGTCC
The DNA here is from genome assembly GCA_050258175.1 of Hyphomicrobiaceae bacterium. GTDB lineage: Bacteria > Pseudomonadota > Gammaproteobacteria > Burkholderiales > Thiobacillaceae > Thiobacillus. Next base: position 11,449 of record JBLMYH010000125.1, on the reverse strand, counting down.
TTGGAATAGAGGGCGACGAACATCAGGTAGTTGCGCTGCGGCTTGGTCACCGGTACGCCCAGTCGCCGCACGTCATCCGGCAGGCGCGCCTCGACGCGCTTGTAGCGGTTCTGTGCCTCCACCGAGGAAATGTCGACGTTGGTGCCCGGCTCGAACGTGAGCGTGAGCGTGCCCGCGCCGAGTTCGGAAGAGGCCTCCATGTACAGCAGATGCTCGATGCCGTTCATCTGCTGCTCGATCAGCTTGATCACCGAGTTCTCGACGACCTGGGCGGAAGCGCCTGGATAGGTCACGTTGAACGCGATCTGCGGCGCTGCCACCGGAGGGTATTGCGCGACCGGCAGGTTCTTCAACGCTATGGAGCCGCCAAGCATGATCAGGATGGCGATGACCCACGCGAAAATGGGCCGGTGAATGAAAAAACGCGCCATCTCAGTTACCCCGTTTCAGGGTGACCGGCTTCACTACCGTGCCCGGCCGGGCTTTCTGCACACCATCAACGATCAGGGTCTCGCCTCCCTTGAGGCCGTCTTCGATGACGAAATCCGTGCCCGCCATCGCGCCGACCTTCACCGGGCGCGGTGTTGCCTTGTTGTCCGGCCCGACCAGCAGGACGAACTGGCCCTGCGGTCCGGACACCACCGCGCGCTGCGGCACGGTGATCACGTTTTCCTCAATGGCCTGGGGCAGCCGCACCTGCACAAAGGTGCCAGGAAGCAGCAGGCGCTGGGGATTGGGGAATTCCGCCTTCAAGGTAATGGCGCCGGTGCCGGGATCTACGCTCAGGTCGCTGAAAAAGAGCCGGCCTTTGTGGGAATAGGGCTGGCCGTTCTCCAGGATGAGTTCGACGATACGGCTGTCCGGCGCTTTCAGGCGGCCTGCGGCGAGGGCGCTCTTGAGGCGCAGCACGTCGGCATTGGGCTGGGTGAACAAGACGTTGACCGGTTGCAGTTGTTCGATGGTGGCGAGTAGGGTGGCGTCGCCGTGGCCGACCAGGGCGCCTTCCGTAACCAGCGTACGGCCGATGTGGCCGGAGATGGGCGCGGGCACCGTAGTGTTCTCCAGATCCAGCCGGGCGCGTGCGAGTTGCGCCTCGGACTGTTTCAGCGCCGCGCGTGCCAGGTCGACTTCCTGCTGGCTGACCGCCTTAATGGGGAGGAGCGACTCGACCCGGGAAAGGTTGAGTTTCTTCACTTCGACGTCGGCTTCCGCGGCCTGCGCGGCGGTGCGATACGTGCGGTCATCCAGCCGGAACAGTGGCTGGCCTGCACGCACATCACTGCCCTCCGTGAACAGGCGCTTTTCCACGATGCCTTCGACACGGGCGCGGACCTGCGCGGTGCGCACGGCCTCCACCCGCCCTGGCAATTCGCGGGTCAGCGTGGCAGCGCCGCGCCCCACCTGCACCACCGTTACCTCAGGTGGTGGCATGGCACCGGGGCCGCCCGCCCCGGCGCCACCAGGGCCATTCTTGTCACCCGCGCCACAGGCGACGAGCAGAGGCAAAACAAGCAACGGGGTGATGCGTTTCATGGGGGGTCCTTTTTGGGGGCGAAGGCGCGCAGGAAGCAATCCACAACCTGCGCCGTCTTTGAGGGATTGAGTAGGTCGGTCTGCAAGTTGATGAGGCCACGCAAGCGGTCCAAATCCAGCAGCATGGCGGTGAGCATTTCAGCGGCAAAATCGGGATCCGCGTGCTGCAACCAGCCGGCCTTCATGGCACGCGCCAAGTACTCGGCAAGGCGCTTGCGGGTGGTTTGCGGCCCTTGGCGGAAGAACTGCTTCGCCAATTCCGGGAAACGTGGGGCCTCAGCCACCATCGTGCGAAAGATCGAGAGTCCGTTGGGGCTTAGCAGGCGTGCACGGTAGGCGTCGCCAAAGGCCAAGAGCGTAGCGCGCACGTCGCCGTCTCCATCCAGGGTCACCAGCACCGACAGAATGGAATGGCGCACCACCTCGACGAACAGTTCGTCCTTGCTATGGAAGTGGTTGTACAGCGTCTGTCGCGCCACTTGGGCGCGCGCGGCGATACGGTCGATGCTCACTTGATAGCCCTCTTCGCGAAAGGCCTCGCAAGCGGCTTCCAGCAAGCGCTGGCGGGTGCCGTTGGACGTTTCGACGATGGGGGTCATGCGGGCCCATGTAAAAAAGTAGACTGGGTAGTCTATTCTTTCGCCAAGCCGCGCGCAAGGCTGAGGTGCGTCACATGTGTGGGGAAGGGGAGGCGAGTTTTTTAGCTTGGCGTCTGCCAGTCGGCTGCTTGATATCTCAGGCGTGATGCAAGCGTGGCGCAGAATGCGGCCTCGTCAAGGGCCATACACTGAAGGCATCTTCTGACAGTTCGGAGGGTGTTCTTGTTTCGCCAATACGGCGTGCGGATTTCGGCTATCCGGTCACGGAGGACCGCCGATATTCTTGTTTAGAGATAAACAGCGATGGTCGGGGTGAGAGGATTCGAACCTCCGACTCCTGCGTCCCGAACGCAGTACTCTACCAGGCTGAGCTACACCCCGAGGCAGATGGCGGATGTCGGACCAGTGTCTAGACATCCATTTTTTGAAGGACTACCGGGAAATTCAAAAATTACGCGGTCAAAAACTACGGTCGACCGCGAAAGCCGCTAATTGTAGCAAAGCTGATTTGGAATTTGAATCAGGTAATGCAGAAATTGCATTATTTGCTGTCTGGATTTCCCGTTGTGCCACCTCGCGGGTGTAGTGCAGGGCGCGTGTATCCTTGATCGCGGCGAGGACGCTCTGGAATTCAGTCAGTCCGCCGTGCTCGATGGCCTGGCGGATGCTGGCGGCTTGCTCGGCACTGCCGTGTTTCATCGCGTACAGCAGCGGCAGGGTGGGCTTGCCTTCTGCGAGGTCGTCGCCGATGTTCTTGCCGGTCTTGAGGAAGTCGCCGGAATAATCGAGCACGTCGTCGATCAACTGGAACGCGGTGCCCAGATGCATGCCATAGCGTGCCAGTGCCTCTTTTTCCTCCTCGCTGCCGCCGCCGATGACGGCGCCCAGCCGGCCCGCAGCCTCAAACAGCTTGGCAGTCTTGTAGCGGATCACGCGCAGGTAATTCTCTTCATCGATGTCGGGGTCGTGGCAGTTGAGCAACTGCAGCACCTCGCCCTCGGCGATGGTATTGGTGGCGTCTGACAGAATGCGCATGACTTCCATGTTGTCCACCGCCACCATCATCTGAAAGGCGCGTGAGTAGAGGAAGTCGCCGACCAGCACGCTGGCGGCGTTGCCGAAGAGCGCATTGGCGGTTTCGCGGCCGCGTCGCAATTCCGATTCGTCAACCACGTCGTCGTGCAGCAGGGTAGCCGTATGGATGAATTCGACCACGGCGGCGAGTTCGTGGTGGGCGCGTCCCGAATAATTGAAGCATCCGGCCGACAGCAGCACCAGTGCCGGGCGCAAACGCTTGCCCCCGCTGTTGATGATGTACTCGGATACCTGGCGGATCAGAACCACGTCGGAATACAGGCTTTGGCGGATGACATGATCGACTGCGCGCATGTCGTCGGCCAGAAAGGATTGCAGGCTCTCCAGGGACACGATAGGGGCTTGTTGTTGGAAAATCCTGCAATGGTAGCAGCCCGTCCGCGGTTTTTCATCGCTTGTGTCGGGATTATCATGCGTGGGGCGCGTCAAATAGTTTGACTCGTCACTTGTTCACCGCTAGAATCTCGCGCTTTCCTGGGTTCGTATTGGTTGGAGACCCCCCATGTACGCAGTCATCAAAACCGGCGGCAAGCAATACCGCGTGAGCGCCGGCGACAAACTTAAAATTGAAAAGCTCGAAGCCGAGATCGGCAGCGAGATCACCTTTGACCAGGTTCTGATGGTCGGCGATGGCGCTGACATCAAAATGGGCGCGCCCATGCTGCGCGGCGCCACGGTCACGGCCACCGTGCTGAACCAGGCGCGCGGCGACAAGATCAAGATTTTCAAGATGCGCCGCCGCAAGCACTATCGCAAGAGCCAGGGCCATCGCCAGTACTTCACCGAAGTGCAAATCGGCGGCATTTCCGCGTAAGGAGCACATAACATGGCACACAAGAAAGCAGGCGGCAGTTCGCGTAACGGCCGCGATTCGGAGTCGAAACGTCTGGGCGTGAAGCGCTACGGCGGCGAGCTGGTTCTGGCTGGCAACATCATCGTGCGTCAGCGCGGCACCCAGTTCCATCCCGGCGACAACGTCGGCATCGGCAAGGACCACACCCTGTTCGCCAAGGCTGACGGGACGGTCAAATTCGAGGTGAAGGGCGCCGCCCGCCGCCGTATCGTTCGCATCGAGCCGGTCGCAGCCTGAGTTGATTTGAGCTGAGTCCGACTCGTTCGCCAGAAAGCCCTGTCCGCCGGATGGGGCTTTTTTGTTTGTGCGGGCTTAATTAGGATTACTCCACTATGAAATTCATCGACGAAGCGAAGATCCAGGTGCTGGCGGGCAAGGGCGGCGACGGCAGTGCATCGTTTCGCCGTGAAAAGTACATTCCCAAGGGCGGGCCTGACGGCGGTGATGGTGGGCGCGGCGGCAGCGTGTACGCAGTGGCAGACTGCAATATCAACACGCTGGTCGAGTTTCGCTACACGCGCATCTTCAAGGCGCAGAAGGGCGAAAACGGGCGCGGTGCGCAGTGTTATGGCAAGGGCGGCGAGGACCTGACCATCCGTGTGCCGGTGGGCACTGTGTTCACCGACATCAATAGTGGCGAAGTCGTGGCAGACCTGGCCGAGAACGGTCAGAAGGTGTGCCTGGCCAAGGGCGGCAAGGGGGGGCTGGGCAACCTGCATTTCAAATCCAGCACCAACCGCGCACCGCGCCAGCACACGCTGGGCGAGCCGGGCGAGGAATGGGAACTGGCGCTGGAATTGAAGGTGCTGGCCGACGTGGGGCTGTTGGGCATGCCCAACGCGGGAAAATCGACCTTCATCCGCGCAGTGTCGGCGGCCCGGCCCAAGGTCGCTGACTATCCGTTTACGACGCTGGCGCCCAATTTGGGGGTGGTGCGGGTGGACAGCGAACGCAGCTTTGTCATTGCCGACATTCCGGGGCTGATCGAAGGCGCGGCCGAGGGCGCGGGGCTGGGGCACCAGTTCCTGCGGCACCTGCAGCGCACCCGGCTGCTGCTGCATCTGGTCGACATCTCGCCGCGCTGGGAGGCCGGCGATCCGGTGCACGAAGCGCGCGCCATCGTCGAGGAGCTGCGCAAGTACGACCAGCAGCTCTATGACAAACCGCGCTGGCTGGTGCTAAACAAGATCGACATGCTGGACCAGGCCGAGCGCGAGGCCGTGGTGGCGAAGTTTGTGGCGGACTATGGATGGACGGGTCCCGTGTTTGCGATTTCCGCGCTCGACGGCAGCGGCTGCAGCGCGCTGACCTATGCGGTCATGGAGTATCTGGGTACGCAGGCGCCCGTGCCTGCCGAGACGGAGCCGCAGCCCCCGGCGGAACCCACCGCCGATTAAAGTGACTGCTGGTCGACGGGCGCCTCTCCACCGACGCGTTTCCAGTCATTTTCCTGCAGCGCCACTTGATACTTGGCCCAGCGGGCGAATTCCGCCGGGCTGCAATGGCCCCTCTTGCGGCGGCAGGTGCCGGCAATGCCCTTGAAGTGAAATATCATCTCGCCGGTGTCGGCGTCAGCGGCAATTTCGGCGAGCTGGCGCACGCCCCAGGTGCGGCCATAGGCACCGTTGCTGTAGAAGAATCCAACTTTCAGTTCGTCAAGGCTCATGTCGTGATCCGGCGGTAGATGTCGGTGACTCTGACTGGCAATTCTCTCACGTCATCGAGGATGATGTAACGTGCGGCGCCGTACATGTGCGGCAGGTAGTCGCGCGCGTCGCGATCGAGGGTGATGCAGAAGGGATGAATGCCGGTGCGCGTGGCTTCCAGCAGCGCCATACGCGTGTCCTCGATGCCGTATTGGCCGCGGTAGACATCGAAATAATCGTCCGGGCGGCCATCCGACAGCGTGACCAGCACGCGGGTCCTGGCCTCGACCTGGTTCAGCAGCTTGGTCATGTGACGCAGCGCGAAACCCATGCGGGTGTATTCCTGGGGACGGATACCGGAGATGCGGGCCTTCACCTCGTCGTCGTAGCGTTCGTCGAAGGTCTTGATGCGGAACAGTTCGCAGCGCTTGCGCGTCGTTCCGGAAAAACCGTAGATCGCATAGCGGTCGCCCAGCAGTTCCAGTGCCTCGCACAGCAGGATCAGCGCCTCGCGCTCGGCCTCGTTGATCCAGCCCTTGGTCGAGCCGCTCATGTCGACCAGAAAGGCCACGGCGATGTTGCGCTCGGCGCGGTGAAGGCGCACGAACAGGCGGTCGCTCATTTCGCTGCCGTCCTTCGCGTCGGCGAGCGCTTCGATCAGGGCGTCAAGGTCTATCTCGTCGCCTTGGGTCTGCCGTTTGTCGAGGCGATTTTCGTCGCGCAATGCCTCGAATTTCCTGCGCAGGTGCTTGACCACGCCGGCGTGCTTGGCGAGCGTGTCGCGGTAAAACTCGTCATGGGTCGGAGTGACGGATTTTTCCCGCATTACGCACCAGTTCTTGCGGTAATGCTGACGGCCGTGGTCCCACTCGGGATACAACTCGGCACCTTTCTCGTGATAGGTGCCCTGCCATACCGTGTCGGGATCCTCGGGCTGGTCGAACGCGCGTTTCAGATCGTATTCGCCGTCGCCTGCGGGCTTGAGATATTCCGGCGGAATCTCGCCGAAATCGAGATAGACCGAGGTGAGCAACTGTTTGACGTCGTCGGGCGGCGCGAGCGGGGCGCCGTCAAGGGTTATGTCAAAATCGAGCTGACTGCTTTCGTCGCGCGGCTTGATATCCAGTGCCGGTGGCTTTGGGACCGTCTGCGAATCGGCCTGCGCGGCCGCGTGCTGTTCCAGCAGTTCGGTCAACTTGATGCGCAGCCGGGCCTTTTCCTTGTCAAGGCGGGCGGCGCGCGCAGCGGAAATCGCATCCGGACGCAAGCAGCCCTGGTCGCTCCACTGTGGGCAGTCGACTTCCTCGTAGGCAGCATCAAGCAGGGCCAGGCTGTCATCTGGGGTGGCCTGGCCTGCGGCCAGCCGTACTTCGAATCGCTGCCAACCTGGTGGTAGTCTGGGGTCGAGCTGGGCGCGCAGGCGTTGCATCTGACGATGCAGTCCCGGCAGTTCGCGCGCGATGCGCGCAGTGAGGCGCAGCGTTTCCAATGCATAAAGGCGCGCCAGCGCCCGTTCGGGGTCGGCGTAACCGGCCGCAATCGCTGCATGGTCAATGCGCAGGGTACCGAAACGGGTCTGCGCCCACAGCAGCGCGACGGTGATCTTGGCGAGCTGAAAATTATCGTCCGGGTCCGGCATCGCGGCGATCAGCGGGGGCAGCACAATGCGCTCGCCGTCGGTCCAGGCGGCATCGCCTTCTTCCAGTCGCAAGCGCCGGCCGGAGAGGCCGCAAACGAAGTTGCCGAGTATTGGGGCAATGTCCTCGAACAGCGCGCCGGCCGCGTCGTTCCTGTGCTGCGTCTCGTCAAAGCTGTCGACCTGCTCCATGACACGCAACGCATTCTGCAGACCCGTGCGGTCGAACACGTCGCAGGTATGCACGGCCCACGCTTCCAGCAATCGCCGTTCCATGCGCGGCAGCAGCGCGGGCGCACGACGGCCAAACTGCCAGGCCAGCGTGATGTGGGTGGAGGCAATGCGGCGGATCCAGCCGAGGATGAAGTCCTGGTCGTCGCGTGCCAGCGGTTCGAGTTCTGCGGCAAGCTCCTCGACCTTGAAAAAGGTGAACTCAGTGTCCAGCCAGACATGAAGGCTGGCCTCTATCTCGGCTGCAGAAAGCGGTGGCTGCGCCATCAGAAGATAGACGAGGAGAGCTCCTGAATCGCCTTCAGCATGTCAGCATCGTCGGTGACCGCCTGAGCAACGGCAGCCTTGCAGGCGGTGGTCGGGCTTACCCCATCCGCAATCAGCTTGCCGGCATGCACCAGAAGGCGCGTGGAAGCACCTTCCTCCAGCCCGCTGCCCTTGAGGTTGCGCGTCATCTGCGCGAAGCGCACGAGGTTGTCGGCGATGGCGTCTGAGACGCCGGATTCAGTGGCGACGATGCGCCGTTCCAGCGCTGCGGACGGATAGTCGAACTCCAGCGCGACGAAGCGCTGCCGCGTCGATTGCTTCAGGTCCTTCAATACGCTCTGGTAGCCAGGGTTGTAGGAGATGGCAAGGCAGAATTCCGGTGTCGCTTCGACGATCTGGCCGAGTTTTTCCATCGGCAGGGCACGGCGGTCATCGGCCAGAGGGTGAATCACTACCATGGTGTCCTTGCGCGCCTCGACGATTTCATCCAGATAGCAGATGCCGCCGCAGCGCACGGCGCGGGTTAGCGGGCCATCGACCCATAGGGTTTCGCCGCCCTTGACCAGATAGCGGCCGACCAGATCAGATGCCGTGAGGTCATCGTGGCACGACACCGTAATCAGAGGGCGTTTGAGCCGCCACGCCATATGCTCCATGAAGCGCGTCTTGCCGCAGCCGGTCGGGCCTTTCAGCAGCACCGGAATTTGCTGCCGATAGGCCGCCTCGAACAGCAGGATTTCGTCGCCAACCGCCTCGTAATATGGCTCCTTGTCGATGAGGTGCTGGGCGGGGTCGAGAGTGCGGGCGCTCATGATCTGGAGGAGGCTTCAGAAGCAGCCGGACTGCTGCTTTTTGCGTTCGAGCTCTTTGACTTCCAGGTTCCAGGCATCCATCTGTTTTTGCGTGTAGCCCTTGCGGCGCGCCTGATCCATCTTGTCGAACACCTGTCCAAGCTTGCCGGTGAGCGCGTCACACTTGCCTACTGACGCGTGTGTGACGGGTTTATTGCCGGTATTCCGGATTTCTTGGCGAATCGGGGCGGGCTCCCTGATGGGCGCCGCTGGCTGGGGTGCGGCCGGCTTTTTCGGCTGTGCCGCTTGGATCTGAGCCTGCTGTGACTGCACCGGGTCAGGGAGCGGTGCCGGATCAATATCGACCGCGCGGACTTCCTTGGCATTACGGCAGGGGAGGTTGGAATAGGTGACCTCCCCCTTTGCATCGATGCACTTGTTGAGCGTGGCGGCTTCAACGTGGGAGGAGAGTGCCAGGACGAGAATCCCTGTCAGTCCAATGAGGCTACGCATCGCAGGTCAGTGCTCGCCAGAGTATTTGTCGTCCTCCAGCGCCATCTTCTGCTGGAACTCGACTTCTTTTTCCTGCTCGGCCAGTGCGCGACGGCGGGCCAGACGCTTTTCGTAAGCATCCGGGCGCTCTTCGACAAATTTCTCGCCGAACAGGGCGTGACGCAGGAAATTCAGGCCGAAGTCGAGCAGGGCTTCGTCGTCGGCGATCAGCGTCGCCATCAGTTCGACCGGAATGTCGTAGGTGTCATTGAAGCTCGGGCTCATGACGAAGGCCCGGAAGCGGTCGACGTCGTAGCTGGCCATGAAGAAAAGCTGATTCGACACGGGGGTGGGTTTGCCAATGGCGGGCCCGGCCGATTTGCGCTTCACCACGAGCTGGCGCCAGGCATGTGCTTTCTTGTCGTATTCGTCGACGCCCTGTTCATGGCGGTACTCTTCGATGGTCTGGGTCTTGTCCTCGAAATGCCCAAGGCAGTGCGGCTCCTTGACCAGCGCGTAGGCACTGCGGTCGACGTATTCGTCGGAACGGCGCATGGTCAGCAAAGCGACCGGGTAGTAGCGGCAGGCCGTGGGGCGGTCTTCATACACGCCGCAACCTTCGGGCGTCATGAACTGGCAGGCAGTACCGCCTTCGACCGGGTTCAGCTTGATGCCAGGCATGCCGTCCTTGTCCATTTCGAACGGTACCGAGTATTGCTTGAGGAAGTCACCCGACGACATGTCCAGACGCTTTTTCAGGCGCAGCACGTCGTAGGGCGTCAGCGGGATGTCGATGTTGCTGCAGCAGGCGTTCCAGCATTTGACGTTGCGATGGCAACGGAACTGCAGCTTGGCGTTTTCCGCCAGCATGGTGGGTTTGACCGGGTTGCCCGCAAAGGGGGAGTCCTCGATCATGTCCTTGAATTCGGCTTCGTTCATGTTTCAACCTCTTGGGGCGCGGCCCCTCACTTCAAAAAACCAGAAACAACCAGTCGGGAGCACATAGGGTACGCGCTTTCGGCTGGATGCTAAACAACCTACAACCCTGCTCAAAACAATGTTATTGCGGTTGGAAAAAAACCGGGCGCCAAGAGGCGCCCGGAGATCACCGTCGGACTAACGGATTAGTGTGCAGCGGGCTTGAACAGCTTGGACTTGTCGACCAGATCGACGTGGGCACGCTTGAAGCAGTTCCACTGTTTGGAATTCTTGTCGTAGACCGAGTTCACGAAGCAGTGCCAGTTCTCCTCATCGACGAAGTTCTTGTCCATGCGGTAATAGAAGCCGGGGTAGCGGCTTTCTTCGCGGAACTGGATGTGCTTCATGTGGGCTTCGGCCGTCAGGATGCGGTGGTAATTCTCCCACGCGCGCAGCAGTTCGTGCAGGTCCTTCGCACGCATCTTCTCCGCGTCTTCCTTCAGCATGTTCAGCTTGTCTTCCGCCACGCCCAGCATGTTGGCATTGGTCGTGTAGTAGGTCGCGACACCGGCAACATACTCGTCCATGATCTTCTGCAGGCGGAACTGCAGCATCTTGGGCGTAATGTAGTTGGGGTTGACGTCGATCGCCGTGGTGTAGTCCTTGTGCTCGAGGAAGGTACGCACCGGCTTGTAGATCTCTTCCACCAGCTGCTCGACGGAGGTGTCGAGTTCGGGCTTCAGGTCCTTGTTGTCGATGCAGTACTTGACCATCGACTTGGCGCACATGCGGCCTTCGGCGTGCGAGCCGGAGGAGAACTTGTGGCCGGACGCGCCCACGCCGTCGCCGGCGGTGAACAGGCCCTTGACCGTGGTCATCGAGCGGTAGCCCCAGTTCCAGCCCTTGGGCAGATGTGCCGGGATCTTGCCCGCATCGGCGTGCGTTTCGGTGGTCGGCGCGCCCAGATCCTCGGGGCCCGACACCCAGATGCCGCAGCAGCCGGAGTGGGAACCGAGCAGGTAGGGCTCGGTCGGCATCAGTTCGGAGTTCTTCTTCTCCGGCTCGATGTTTTCGCCCACCCAGATGCCGCACTGGCCGACGCACATGTCGAGGAAGTCTTCCCAGGCTTCGGCTTCGAGGTGCTTAACTTCGCGCGGGGTCAGGGTCTCGCGCAGCTTGGCAAGGGCGGTCACGGTGTCCATGTAGATGGGGCCGCGGCCTTCCTTCATTTCCTTCAGCATCAGGTGGTTACGCAGGCACGATGCGGGAACGGCTGCCTGCCCGTAGGGGGGGTAGTCGTTCAGCAGTTCCTTGTTCTTCACCATGTAGACTTCGCCGTAGGCGTTGACGGCCTGGGCCTTGAACAGCAGGAACCAGGCGCCGACCGG
>JBLMYH010000124.1:0-3877 GCA_050258175.1 Hyphomicrobiaceae bacterium | reverse complement strand
ACCGCCTCACGCGCAGCCGCGCGGCGCTGGTGGCCGATGCGCCGGGACTGACGCGCGATCGTCAGTACGGCGACGGTCGCGTCGGCGATCGCCCCTATCTGGTTGTCGATACCGGCGGCGTCGTGGATCGTCTGACGTCGCTCAAGGAGCGCGAGACCGTGGCCTCGCACGTGGCGTCGCAAGTGCGCGCGGCTCTGGCGGAGGCCGACGCCGTGATTCTGCTGGTGGACGGTCGCGAGGGCCTGCATCCCGCCGAGCGCGAACTCGCCGTCGATTTGCGTCGGCACGGCAAGCCCGTGTGGCTCGCGGTCAACAAGGCTGAAGGCCGCGATCCCGACACCGCCGTTGCCGAATTTCACGCCCTCGGCATAGGCGAGCCGGTCGCGGTGTCCGCGGCGCACGGCGATGGCGTGGATGAACTGATGCAGCGAGTCCTGGCCGGCCTTCCCGTGACCGAGGAAGCGCCGCCGGAGGAGGGCGTGCCACGCATCGCGGTGATTGGCAAACCCAATGTCGGCAAATCCACCCTGGTGAATGCGCTGCTCGGTGAGGAGCGCGTGGTGGTTTGCGATGAACCGGGCACGACGCGTGACAGCATTCACGTCCCGCTCGAGCGCGCAGGACGTCGCTACGTCCTCGTCGACACCGCCGGCGTGCGCCGGCGCGCGCGCATCGAGGATCCGCTCGAAAAATATTCGGTGCTCAAAACGCTCCAGGCCATCGGCGAAGCCAACGTCGCGATCCTGGTGATCGATGCGCATGCCGGGGCGGCCGAGCAGGACGCCTCGCTCGCCGGTTATGCCCTGGAGACTGGGCGGGCGCTGGTCGTGGCGGTGAACAAGTGGGACGCCGTGGAGCCCTCCGACCGGGACTGGGCCAAGCACGAGCTGGAACGGAAACTGCCGTTTCTGGAGTTCGCCCGGATGCACTTCATCTCGGCCCGGGAAGGCCAAGGTGTGGGCGGCCTGTTTCCGTCCGTGGACGAGGCCTATGCCTCGGCCAATCGGACCCTGAGCACCCCCAAGCTCAACCGGGTGCTGCAGGCGGCGGTGACGGCGACCCCGCCGCCAATGATCCATGGCCGGCGTATCCGACCCAAATATGCCCATCAGGGCGGCAAAAATCCGCCCCGGGTGGTGATTCACGGCAATCAGGTCGCCGCGCTTCCCAAGTCCTACCGCCGCTACCTCGCCAATGCCTTCCGCAAGGAATTTCACCTGATCGGCACCCCGGTCCGGATCGAATGCCGCCAGGAACGGAATCCGTTTCTGGAGAAAAAGCGTTCTCGTTCTGAACGGCGGCAACCCAGGCGGTCAAAACGTGCATAAAAATTGCATGAACTATACTCATTACGGGCCTGAAACATAACGTAAATAAGGACATATGCAGCTAGCGGTAACGGGGTATCTGACCCAGGGAATCGGTGAGGTCGCAGCGTGAGCGCGTTTCATAAAAATGCCCTGCGCGTCGGCTATCACCTGGCCGAGTACACCATCGAGTCGGTGCTCGGCCACGGCGGATTCGGCATCACCTATCTTGCCCGGGACACGACCCTGGGCGCTTTGGTGGCGATCAAGGAGTATCTCCCGCATGAAATCGCCACTCGCGACGACAAGACCACGGTCCTGCCGCAGCCGACGCGCGATGCGGTGCGCGATTACCATTCCGGACTGAAGAACTTCGTCAAGGAGGCGCGGGCGCTGGCCCGGTTCAAGCATCCGAACATCGTCCGGGTGTTGCGTTTCCTCGAGGCCAACGGCACGGCCTACATGGTGATGGAGTACGAGGAAGGGCAGAGCCTGGCCGATTATCTCAAGCGTGAAGGCCCAAAACTGGATGAGCTGACGCTCCTGAAGGTGTTCATCCCCATCTTGAACGGCTTGCACGCGGTGCACGAGGCCGAGATGCTGCACCTCGACATCAAGCCGGAGAACATCTATCTGCGCAAGGATGGCAGCCCGATGCTGATCGATTTCGGATCGGCGCGTCAGGGGACGACGCATATGCAGAAAGTGGCGCTGACTCATGGTTACGCCCCGATGGAACAGTATCCCGACAAGGGCAAGCCCGGGCCGTGGACCGATGTTTATGCCGTCGGCGCTTCGATGTACCGCTGCGTCACCGGCAAGAAACCGGATGACGCTCTCGAACGCTACCAGGCGATCCTGAAGTACCAGGTCGATCCGCTGACGCCGGCAGTAAAGACTCGTGGCAATTATCAGCGTCAGTTGCTCGAATGCATCGACTGGGCCATGCAGGTCTATCCAAAAGACCGGCCGCAGTCGGCGCGCGAGTTGCAGGATGCCTTGATGGGCAAGAATCGCTCGCGCCAGAGCGCCTCGATCACCAGTCCCCCGGCCGTGTTCAACCGTCCGGCTGCGGGCCCGGGTCGCACGAAACCCGCACCCACGCCGCCAAAATATAAAAGGGAAAGGGACAGCAATTCCGTGGCTGTCGCCTGGATGGCGGCCGGTCTGATGGTGGCCAGTCTCGCCGTGGCCGGCGTGCTTTACTGGTCGGACCTCAAGACGTATTGGGGAGGGTTCAGCGAGCAACCGACGACCATACGCCCGGTGGCAAAATCGCCTGCATCCGATCTGCCACCGCGGCGACAGGCCGAACCTGCGACAGCGGCAGCGGCACGCCCCGCTCCTGAGCCGGCGCGGACAAATTCATCGTCGTCGCATGCCGTCGCCGCGACGCCGCTTCCGTCGGTGCTGGCCCATACCCTGAGCGGACACCAGGACTGGGTGCAATCGGTGGCTTTCTCGCCGGACAGCAAGTGGCTGGCCTCGGCGGGTCTCGACAAAACCATCAAGCTGTGGGAGGCCGCCACCGGCAATCTGCTGGGAACGCTGCGGCAGAGCTCCGCGGTCAACGCGGTGGCGATATCGCCCGATGGGCAGTGGCTCGCCTCGGCCGGAGACGACGGAACGGTGAGGCTGTGGGAATCCAGGACCGGCAAACCCCGCGGGGCGTTGAGCGGTCCCGGCTACTCCGTTTTTGCCGTGGCCTTCTCGCCGGACGGAAAACTGATTGCCGCCAGCGGCAAGGATAGGACGGTTTTTGTCTGGAACGTTGACGGCGGCAAGCGGGTTTACAGCCTCGAGGGCCACACCGGCGATGTCTATTCGCTCGTGTTTTCGCCCGACGGAAAATTTCTCGCTTCCACCGGTGCCGACAAAACGGTGCGCCTCTGGGACATGACGAACGGCCAGGAGGCCAATCGTCTGTCAGGTCACAGGGATAAAGTGCTGGCGCTGGCCTGGTCGCCGGACGGGAAGCAGCTCGCCTCCGGCGACGCCGGACAGGCGATCCGCATCTGGGATCCAGCGACCGGCGATCGCGTGCGCACCATCCCGACTGCGTCGACCGTCCTGTCGCTGGCTTATTCGCCGGACAGCCGCTGGCTCGCCGCCGGTTTTGCCGACAACACGATTCAATTGTTTGACACGCGGGACGGCTCGCAGGTGCAAACGCTGACGGGCCATAAGGATTACGTGCAGTCCGTGGCGTTCTCGCCGAACGGCGTCTGGCTCGCCTCCGCCAGCCGCGACCAGAACCTCAGGATCTGGAAGGCGAAATAAGAGTTTCCTTAAAATGAAATGGATCGCCAGGACGCCAGGAACGCCGTTCCCGCCATCCATGCCGCGGCGCCGGGGTTTCTAGCAACCCCAGCCCGCACTTCGCGCTGCGCCGTCCCGGCGCTGCGCAAAGTCCAGCCCGGCCATCCCTAGCCGGGCGTTCGCCGCTGGCGCGGCTCACCCGTGTGCGGGCGCTCGCCGGTACGAAGACACGTTAAGTGTCTTCGTCTGTTCCGGCTCTCCCTGGCGTTCTTGATCATAAATTACTTTCTGAAGTGCTTTGCACTAAGCCT
>JBLMYH010000123.1:0-18977 GCA_050258175.1 Hyphomicrobiaceae bacterium | reverse complement strand
GAAGCGCGTCGGCGAGATCTGGCGGTCGTCGCCCGCGAGCTGTTCGCACAGCGCGTGGCAGTTGTGGCCGTCGGCACCGGATGCGGCGAATACGGTCGCCAGCGCCGCCGCATCGGCACCGGCGTGGGCGACGGCCTCCAGGCCGACGGCGAGCGCGGTCTTGACGACCCGGCTGGCGCGGCGGCGCTCGGCCGGCGGCAGGAGGGTGGGGGCCGGCAGCACCGAGGGCGCGGCGGCATACGGCTGCTCGCCGCGCAGCACCGCGCGTGCGGTCGGCCAGTCCGGCAGGCCGGGGGCGATCAGGCCGATGCCTTCGATCCAGGCGCTGAGCGGCGACAGGCTCATGCGGCGACCCCGAAGATCAGGCTGCAGTTGCTGCCGCCGAAGCCGAAGGAATTCGACAGCACGCGGCGCAGGGGCGCGGCGCGGCCTTCAACGAGGTAGTCGATGGGGATCGCGGGGTCGGGCGTGGCGGTGCCCGCACTGCCCGGCATGAGGCCGTCCGTCAGCGCCAGCGCGCAGATGGCCGCTTCGACCGCGCCCGCCGCGCCCAGCGTGTGGCCGGTGGCGCCCTTGGTCGACGAGCAGGGCACGCGGTCGCCGAACAGCGCGGCCACGGCACGGCCTTCGGCCGCGTCGTTGGCCGGTGTCGCCGTGCCGTGCAGGTTGATGTAGTCGATGTCGTCAGGGCTAAGGCGGGCGGATTGCAGCGCGGCCTCCATCGCGAGTCTTGCGCCCAGCCCTTCGGGGTGCGGCGAGGACATGTGATAGGCGTCGCTCGACTCGCCGGCGCCGAGCAGCAGCACCGTGCCCGGCGCCGCACCGGCCGCGCGCTCGAGCAGCGCGAAGCCGGCACCCTCGCCGATCGAGATGCCGTCGCGCGCGGCGTCGTACGGACGGCAGGGCTGCGGCGAGGTGAGCTGCAGCGAGGCGAAGCCGTACAGTGTGGTCAGGCACAGCGTGTCGACGCCGCCGACGACGGCGGCGTCGATCAGGCCCAGCTCGATCTGGCGCGCGGCCGCGGCGAACACCTTGGCGCTCGACGAGCAGGCGGTGGAAATGACCATCGCCGTTCCCTCCAGGCCGAAATAGGCGCGGGTGAATTCCGCCAGCGAGAAGGAGTTGTGCGTCGTGCGGTAGTTGAAGTCGTCGGGCAGTGCGCCGCTTGCGGGGTCGCGGCGGCGGTAGGCGAGTTCGGTCTCGAGGATGCCGGACGTGCTGGTGCCCAGAAACACGCCGACGCGGGCCTTGCCGTAGCGGTCGGCGGCGTCGCGCACGCGCTCGGCGAAGCCGTCGGTCTCCAGCCCCATGCGGGCCAGGCGGTTGTTGCGGCAGTCGTAGGCGGCCAGCGCGGCAGGAAGCTTTTCGTCGTCGACGCCCGCCACCTCGCCGACCCAGGTGTCGAGGTCCACCGTCTCGAAGGCGCAGGGCGCCAGGCCGCTGCGGCCGCCGCGCAGGGCTAGCCGGGTCGCGGCGAGGCCGCGGCCGAGGCAGCTGGTGGCGGTGAAGGCGGAAATAAGCAGCGGGGTCAAGGCTGGATCCGGGATGAAGAATCGAAAATTCTAGCAGAGCGGCTGCCGGCCGCCTGCCAGGGGCGTTCAATCGGTCGCGTCATGCCACGGCATCGGCCAGCGTCACCGGCCGCAATTCCTGCGCGGCCAGCGTGCGCAGCAAGGGGGGCAGGAGAGCGAGGATCACGGGAAGGCCCTGCGGCGTGACGGCGGCGTGGCCGTCGTGCATCAGCAGGATGTCGCCGGCAGCGAGGCCATGCGTCAGGCGGCCGAGCACGACATCGGGCCGGTTTTCGCGGGTGTCGTAGCCGCGGCGCGACCAGGCGGCGAGCCGCAGGTCGAGCGAAGCCAGCACCGGGTCGAGGAAGGGGTTGCGCAGGCCGGCCGTGGCGCGGAAGAAGCGTGGCGCCTGGCCGGTGATGTCCGCCAACGTGGCCTGCGCGGCAGCAATGTCTGCCTTCATGCGCCCGGGGCCGTACGTGGAAAAAGCCCACGAATGGGCGTCGCCGTGGTTTTCGACGCGGTGGCCGCGGGCGACGATTTCGCGGCACAGGGCGGGATTTTTCCGGGCACGCCAGCCGATGCAGAAGAAGCTGGCCCTTATGCCGGCGGCGTCGAGCAGGTCGAGCACGCGCGGGGTGACGTCCGGGTCGGGGCCGTCGTCGAGGGTCAGCGCGATTTCGCCGCGCGCGGCGGCGGCCTGCGGCAGGCGCGTCAGGTTGGGGCCGAGCAGGGTCGAGCGCGGCAGCAGGCCGGCAACGCTCAGCACCGCGTGGTTGGCGGCCAGCGCGCCGAGCGCCCAGGGCCAGGCGGCGGGCATAGCCAGGGCGCCGAGCGCGGCGGCGCCGTGCAGGGCAAGGGTCGCCTTCAGGGCGGGAGCGGGTTTCCAGGGCCGCGGCATGGCTCAGGCGGGCCCTTCATGGGGCGCGAACATTGCCGACAGCAGCAGCGCGAGCAGGGCTCCGGGGCCGACGGTGACGCCGATGGCGTGCAGCACCGCGACCGAAGACAGGGCCAGCGTCCCGAAGCCGATCACGGTGGTCGTGGCGGCGACGGCCATCGACATCAGCGTCGCGGTGTCGAGCGTCGCCCCGCCGGAAACGCGGTCGAAGAACAATGCATAGTTGGAGCCGACGGCGACGATCAGCAGCATGCCGACCAAATGCAGCAGGTGCAGGCGTTCGCCGGCGAGGTGCAGAGCGGCGATGACGAGGGCCACCGCCATCATGAGCGGCAGCAGCACGCCGGCCAGGCGGCGCGGGGAGCGCAGGGTGAAGAGGAGCAGCGCGACGATGGCGAGAAACCCGGCGCTCGACAGCTTGACCGCCTCGCTCAGGTAATCGCCGTAGAGCGCATCGAATTCGCCCTTCATGTCGACGAGCAGGACGCCGCTGCCGGCCAGCGCGGCGCGTACCTTCCCGACCGGAATGTCTATCCCCTGTTCGCCCCCGGGCGGGCGCAGCGGAAGCAGCACGCTCCAGCCGCCCGGGCCATGCAGCAGCAGCGAATCGACCGCGAGCGCCAGACTGCCGTGATCGAGATCCTTGCGGCTGAGGGTGGGTTGGTGGCGCGCCGCTTCAACGTCGGCGAGAAAGGGCCCGAGTTTGCTGGCCGACAGCGGCGAGTCGCGGAGCGCCGCCTGCAGGCGGGGGCGCAGTTCGTCCGCCGACGGCAGGGCCGCACGCCGTGCCGCCTGTGCCCGGGCGCTGGGGAGGAAGCGCGCCGGGCTGTCGTAGCCGCCGATCTCGCCGTCGGCAACCAGCCGGTCGAGTTGCTGGCCGGCCCGTTCGGCGGCCTGCAGCGCGGCTTCGCGGTCGGGTGCGGTGACCACGGCCATGTAGCGCGCGTCGGGGGCGCCGAGGTCGGCGCGCAGACGGGTGTCGAGCGCGGCATCCTTGGCGCTGACGGTGGAAAGCACCGACAGATTGGGCAGCCACAGCCTGTCGTGCTGGGCCACGAGATAGGTGGCGGCGGCCAGCGCCAGGCCCGTCACCGGCCAGCGCAGTGCCCGCACATGGCGCAGGCCGGCGTGCAGCGCCTTGCCGGCGCGCGCCGGCACCGGAACATGGGTTCCCGCGCCGGCGAGCGGCGGCAGCACGAAGCGCGTCACGACGGCGGCGGTCAGCACCCCGGTCAGCGCGTAGAGGCCGAGTTGCGCGAGGCCGGGAAAGCCGGAAAAGAGCAGTGCACCGAAGCCGAACACGGAAGTCAGCACACCGAGCCGGATGGTTGGCCAGAACCGCTGGCGCCACCCGGCCACCCCGAGTCGGCTCGACTGCACGAAGTAATAGATCGAGTAGTCGACGGCCTCGCCGATCAGCGCCGAGCCAAAGCCGACGGTGATGCCGTAGACCGTGCCGTAGGCCAGGCTGACGGCGACGATACCGGCGAGCGCGGCGCTCGCCACCGGCAACAGGCCCAGCAGCAGCAGGCGCGGCGACCGATAGACGAAAAACAGCACCGCGACGATGGCGCTGAGGCTGATCAGCGAGAGGCGCGCGACTTCGTCGCGGATCGTCGCGCGCGACTTGACGGCGAACAGGCCGGGGCCGGAGAGCTGCAGCTTGAGGCTGGTCAGGCCGGCGCCGCGGGAGGCGGCCGCGAACTGCTCGCGGATCAGCGTGATGGCCTTTTCCTGGCCGTCGGTATCGGAACCGAGCGCGCGCGTCTGGACCAGCAGCAGGGCGCGCTGGCCGTCGTGCGAGGACCAGACGCCAGCGCGGCTGTCGGGCTGCGCGCCGGCATTGAGGTTGCTTAGCAGTTCGACCAGTTCGCCGGTCGGATCGCGAGTCAGGTAGGGCTTGAGCAGCAGTCCGGCCGGCGAGGCCAGCAGGTCGATGCTGTTCGAGATGGCGGCTTGCAGACCCGCGGTCGTGAAACGTTCCGGCGTCACCGCCGGGCTGAGCAGATAGCGATGCGCGAGCAGGAAATCGCGCGCGGCGTCCTCGCTGCTGGCGTCGCCGTTCTGTACCGAGACGAACTCGGGCAGGGCTGCAAGCCGGTCGTGCAGCGCGCGCGACAGCCGGGCGCGCTGGGTCGCGTCCCCGCCTTCGATGGCGAGCATCAGCAGGCGGGAGACGGCGCCCTCCTTGATCTGGTCGACCAGGACCTGCTGCGCCACGGTCGGCCGTGCCGGCAGGAAGAAGGAGATGTCGGCCGAGAAGCGGCTGTTCCAGACGACGGCAGCCCCGGCCAGCATGGCGAGCAGCCACAGCAGGAGGATGCGCCAGGCGGGCCGGGTCATCGCGGGGCGAGGGGCTCGATGGTAAGTTCCGAGCGGTCGCCGTCGGCCAGCAGGTAGTCGATCGTGTGGATCTGGTCCCTGCTGCCGCTCACGGTGATGCGCTGCAGTAGCGCAGCGATCTGCGGCGAGGTCGGCGACAGCGTCAGTACCCAGTGGTCGGCGTTGCCGCTCAGTTGCAGCGTGTAGTCCTTTTCCAGCGCCGCCCGGTTGCCCGCCAGCGTGCTGCGGATGCTGCCGACGAAGGCCAGCGCTTCCGGCCGGTTGGCCAGGTTGATCGAGTACGTGCGCTTGTCGCGCTCGATGCTGACGACGTCCTTGTCGAGCAGCAGGGTTTCAGGCTTCGGTGTCAGGGTGCGTTTTTCGAGGCGATCGGGCGGCGTATAGGTCATTTCGCCGGTGGCAACCAGGGGCCGGTCGAGAACGGCAAGGGTGCGCTTTTCGACGAACTTCGCGCGACCGCCCTTGTGCTGGGCGAGCGCGGCCATCAGCTGGTCCACATCGAAGGCGGCGTGTGCGGTGGCCGCAAGGCACGCGAGCACGAGGCCCGCGATCAGCTGTCGGATCATTTCTTGTCCTGCCAGAAATCAAAAAAGTTGAACCAGTTGTAGGGCGCCAGCCGGCAGAAATGCGTCAGGCAGTCGGCGTAGCGCTGCATCGCGGCGGCGATGGCGGCGTCGCGTTCGCTCCGCGGCGTCTCCGAAAAATCGGCCAGCTGCACGAAATGCAGCTGGTAGCGGTTGCCGCCCAGGTAAAGCCCGGCCATGAAGAACACGGGTCGTCGCAGCATCGCCGCCAGACGCCACGGGCCGAGCGGGAACGGGGCCGCTGCGTCGAGAAACGGGTAATCCGCCGTCGCATCGCCGCCGAGCGAGCGGTCGGCCAGCATCCCGACCAGATATCCCGCTTCCAGCTTGTCGCGCGCTTCGAGCATCGAGTCCATGCGACCGAGCGGGATGATGTCCTGCGTGGCCTTCGGGTTGATCGCCTCGAGCGTGGCGTTGATCTTGCGGGCGTTTTCCTCGTACATCAGCATTGCCACCCTGAGCCCCGCGCGGCCCCGGCCGACCGCGCGCAGCACCTCGAAGCTGCCGAGATGCGCGCCCATCAGCATGGCGCCGGGCTGCCGGGCGAGTGCTTCGTGCAGGGCGTCGGCACCGGCGACCTCGATGTCGAACAGGTCGAAGCGATCGTTGAGCAGGTAGATGCGGTCGTGGATGGTGGTCGCGAAGCTGAAGACGTGGCGATAGCCGTCCGCCCAGTTCGCCCAGCGGCCGAGCGCACGCTTCAGGTAGGCGCGGCTGGCGCGTCGCGCACCGGGGGCGAACAGCGTGAAATAAAGCGCGATGCCGGCGAGCACGACGCGGCCGGCGGCGCGGCCGAAGCGCAGCGAAATCCACACCATCAGCCTGAGGATGGCGAGGTTGCTGCGTTCCTGCTGGCGCATCCAGCCGGGCGTCGCCTGCTTGCTCATGCTGCGGGCGTGAGGCTGCCGGAGGCGACGTCGCGCGCGCCCGATTTCACGGTAAAGGCGATGGAACCGCGCGGCGTGGTCTGCAGGGAAAACACCAGGGTTTCGGCCGGGCCGACCGGGCTCAGGAACTTGGCGTTGCCGATTTGCCAGCGCTCGACCCGTGTCGCCAGCAGCTTTTCCGCGAACAGGATGGCCTGGTCGAGCAGCACCACGCCCGGCACGATGGGGCGGCCGGGAAAGTGGCCGGGAAAGGCCGGATGCCCGGTGGGGACGACCCAGACGAATTCAGCGGCCGGCATGGCGAACCCTTTCGGCGTAGAGGGCCTGCAGCGTGCTGCGCGGCAGCTTGCCGGTGCTGTTGCGCGGCAGGGCGTCGACGAAGATCGGCGGGCGCGGCAGGAAGAGGGCGTCGATGCGCTGGCGCAGCGCGGCGAGCAGCTGCCGGCTGTCCAGCGTCGGCGCGACGACGAAGGCGGTCAGGCGCGTGATGCCGCCGGCGGAGTCGTCGTCGGGCAGGAAGAACGCGGCATCGACCACGCCCGGGACGGCGGCGATCTGGTGGTTCAGGTAGGCGAGCGAGGTGCGCTTGCCGGCGATGTTGACCAGGTCGGCTTGGCGGCCCTGCAGCAGGAAGCGCCGCTGCGGCAGCAGTTCGATGATGTCGGCCAGCGCAACGCGGCCCTCGACGTGGCCATCGCAGGCGTAGGTGGTGTCCGCCTCCTGTTGCAGGCGGACGCCGGGCAGCAGCGTCCAGACTGGCCTGTCGGTGGTGCGCCGGCTGGCCAGCTGGCCGCTCTCGGTCGAGCCGTAGATTTCGGTGAGCGGTGCGCCCGCGCGTGCTTCGGCCTCGGCGGCGAGCGCGGCCGGCAGGGGGGCGGTGGCGGACAGCAGCTGGTCGATGGCCGGCAGTTCGAGGCCGGACGCCAGCAGCGTCGACAGGTGGAAAGGGGTGGTCACCAGCAGACGCGGCCGCGGCACGGCTTCAAGCGCGGCGGCGATGTCCTGCGGATAGAAGGGCTTTCCGCACCAGAAGGCGCAGCCGCCGTGCAGCGCGAGCAGCAGGGTCGATTCGAAGCCGTAGCTGTGCTGCACCGGCACGGTGCCGACGAGGGCGTGCGGCGTGCGGTCGAGGCCGAGCGCGGCCGCCCCGGCGCGGCCGTTGGCGACAAGGCGGCCCCAGGTCTTGCGCTGCGGCTGCGGCAGCCCGGTCGAACCCGAGGTGAACAGGATCGCGGCCAGGCGGTCGACGGGAATCCGCGGGATGTCGGCAACCTGCTGCGGATCGGCTTCGGCCAGCTCGGGAAAATCGCAGCGCGGCAGGTCGAGGGTGTCGAAGTCGCCGTCGCACAGGCAGACGAGGTCCGGGAAATCGGCGCGGATGCGCAGCAGCGTTTCGGAAGAGTGCGATGCGGGCTGCAGGCTGACCCTGCCGGTGATCAGGCCGGCCGCGAAACCGACTGCGAACCGGTAACGGTCGTGGCAGAGGTTGAGCAGCGCGCTGCCGGACGGCAGCCGGGCAGCCAGCGCTTCGGCATCGGCAAGGAAATCGCGCACCCGGCGCGGCCCGCCCGGCAGCCAGGCAAGAACGCCGTCGAGGCCGTGGCCGGTGATCAGCGGCAGCGCGTTCATGAACCCTTGACGGCGGCGCGCTGACGCCAGACCCGGACGACGTCGGCGATGCTGGGACGTTCTGCGGGCGGCAGCACGCGCATGCGCCACAGGTGTTCGGCGACGAACATCAGTCCGATCAGCGGCGCGGTCAGCAGGCTGGCGTAGAACGACCAGACGGCATGCGAAGCCAGCGCAAAGAGCAGCACCGACAGCGTGGCGTTGGCGAGGAAGAAGAGGGTCCATGCCCGGGTGGCCTGGCGGGTGTAGCGGAGCTGGCGCTCGGACAGCCCTTCGTGGTTGACGATCCGGGCGAAACGGGTGATCAGTGCCTCGCCGGGGCCGATCAGGGTCTTGCCGAACAGCGCGGCAAGCGCGAGGTTGGTGCCGAGGTGCTCGAAGAAATAGAGCAGGGCGACATTCTGCCGCAGCGACGGCCACAGCCAGGCCAGCGTGCCCGCTGCAAGCAGGCTGCCAGTGGCCAGCGCAAGCGGGTGCCGTACCCGCCAGAGCAGCACGGCGAGGAGGACGACGAAGGGGGCTGCGCCTACGGCCGTGTTGAAGTCGGGTCTGCCCTGCCCGGTGCTGCCGAAGTATGCGGCGATCGCCCAGGTCGCCATGACGGCGACCAGGGCCAAGCTGCGCAGCACCTGGGACGGCGCCAAAGTCATTTTGTCCGCTGGCTGGCGATGTAGGTCGCCAACGCGCGCAGGGAGGCAAAAATCCGCACGTTGTCGGCGTTGTCCGAACGCAGCTGGAAGCCGTAGCGCTTGGAAATGACCAGGGCGATTTCCAGCACGTCGATCGAGTCCAGGCCGAGGCCCTCGCCGAACAGTGGCGCGTCCGGCTCGATCTCATCGGCAGACAGTTCAAGATTGAGGGCTTCGACGATCAGGGCGGCGACTTCCGGCAGCAGGGCGTCGACGGTTTGCGGGGTGATGGCTTCAGGCATTGCGAACTTTCAGAGGATTAGTTGGCGGCGGCACGGAACACGAGTACCGCGTTGCTGCCGCCAAAGGCGAAGGAATTGGACAGCGCGGCGCGCAGCGACGCGCCTTGCCGTCCGGAGAAGACGTGATCGACGCCGCTGCAGGCGGGGTCGAGGATGTCCGGGTCAAGGTTGGCGGTCGGCGGGATCGCCTGCTCGCGCAGGGCGAGCACGGTGGCGAGGGCCTCGATGGCGCCGGCTGCGCCAAGGAGGTGGCCGTGCATGGATTTGGTGGCGCTGACCGGCAGATCTCCGGCACTCGCGCCGAATACGGTCCTGAGCGCGGCGATCTCGACCGGGTCGCCCTCGGCGGTCGCCGTGCCGTGGGCGCTGATGTAATCGATGTCGGCAGCGGCGAGGCCGGCATCGGCGAGCGCCGCATTCAGTGCGCGGACCTGGCCGGCAACGTCGGGGCGGACCAGATGGCTGTGGTCGCAGCTCGTGCCATAGCCCACGATTTCGCCCTGGATGCGCGCGCCGCGGGCAACGGCATGCTCCCAGTCCTCCAGCACCAGCGCTGCGCCGCCCTCGCCCAGCACCAGGCCGCGGCGGTCGGCGGCGAAGGGGCGGCAGGCGGATGCCGAGGTGTCGGCGTCGCCGGGCGCCATCACCCGCAGGGCTTCCCAAGCGCGGGCGACACCGTAGGCCTGCGGCACGTCGGAGCCACCGGTCAGCATCACCGGTGCCTCGCCGCTGCGCACGCGACGGAAGGCCTCGCCGATGGCAATGGCCGACGATGCGCAGGCCACCGTGTGGCTCATGCTCACGCCGCCGAGTCCGAGCTGGATCGAGATGTGGGCATTGGCCGCGTTGTTCATGCCAAGCACGACGGTGAGCGGCGGCAGACGCTCGCGGTCCAGTTGCCACAGGTCCCGGTAGCCCTTTTCGTAGGCCAGCGTGCCGCCCAGCGCGGTACCCCAGGCGACGCCCCAGCGATCGCGCGACTCACCTTCGTCAGCGCGCGGCAGGCCGGCATCCGCCCAGGCCGCGAAGGCAGCGGCCATGCCGAGCTGGGCGAAGCGGTCCGTCATCGAGGCGAGCGGCTTGCCGAGCGCGGCATCCGGGTCAAAGGCCGGACAGCTGACGAAGGGCATGGAAAGGGGGCGCGGCTGATCGTCGGTCAACAGATGACGGATGGCCGATTCCCCGGCCATCAGACGGGCAAAAAAGTCGGCAACATCCCCGCCATAAGGGCTGACCAGACCGAGGCCGGTAATCGCCACACGCCGCTGGCGCATGTCAGCCCTTATGGCGGGCGATCAGCCCGTCCATCAGCGCCGTCATATCGCCGACGGTCTTCGGGCTCTTCAGGTCCACGGGAAGCTTGATGCCGAACTGATCTTCGAATTCGAAAACCAGTTCGAGCATCATCAAGGAGTCAATACCGAGATCAGCCAACAGTGCTTCAGGGACAACTCTCGCCGCCTCGATGCCTTGCCGGGCATTGAGAAAGTTGCGAATCAGTTCAATGGATTCCATACTGCACGGATTTTACCCGATCGCCCCCCCCGCCCCAAGGCTTAGCGGCGCCCTCCCGGCTTTCCAAAACGCGTGTTCCGTTTGCCCAACTCAGCGCAGTCACTGATGCCCTCTTCACCCGCCCCCTCCTGGCACCGGCAGATTGCAGACCGTCTGGTCATCCTGTGGCCGCTCAAGGCGTTAGGCACCATGAGCTTCATGGCCCTGTTCTTCTGGGGCTATTTCGCCGTTCTGCACAATCCGCTGACGCATCCCATTGTGATGCCCGTGACTTGGCTTGACAGGTGGATAGGATTCTCGCCTTCCGCGTTTCCGGCCTACGTTTCGCTGTGGGTCTACGTTTCGCTGGCGCCGGCCTTGCTCGGCAATCTACGGTCGCTGCTTTCCTTCGGTCTCTGGATCAGCTTGCTCTGCCTGTTTTGCCTGGCGATCTTCTGGCTATTTCCGACAAGCACGCCACCGTTTCCCATAGACTGGAAGGCATACCCGGAACTGGCGCTGATCAAGGGCGTGGATGCTTCAGGCAATGCCTTTCCTTCATTGCATGTCGCATCGGCCGTCTTCTCGGCCTTCTGGCTTAATCGGCTGTTTGCCAGGGTCGGCGCGCCGACGGCCCTGCAATTGCTGAGCGCGCTGCAGTGTTCAGTTATCATCTGGTCGACCATCGCCACCCGCCAGCACGTCGTGCTCGATGCGCTCGCCGGCGTGATTGTCGGTGCCGGGTTTGCCGCCTTGTCTTTTCGCCAGACCCGGGGCGGGGTCTGATCGCCCGATCGCGGCTTTGCCGTCACGATTTCGCGTGACGGCGCGTTACAGGAAAAACGAGAAACAGACATGCGTTACTGGCTGATGAAATCCGAACCGAGCGACGTCAGCATCGACGACCTTGCCGCCATGCCGAAGCAAAGCGTTGCCTGGTATGGCGTGCGCAACTATCAGGCGCGCAATTTCATGCGCGACCAGATGAAACCCGGCGACAAGGTGCTGTTCTACCATTCGTCGTGCGCCGAGCCGGGGATCGCCGGGCTGGCAGAAGTCAGCGTGCCGGCGTATCCCGACGCCACCCAGTTCGACCCCAAGAACAAGTATTTCGATCCCAAGGCCACGCCGGAAACGCCGCGCTGGTTCAACGTCGACGTCAAGCTGGTCAGGAAGACGCGGCTGATGCCGCTGGCCGAAATCCGCGGCTATCCCGAGCTTGCCAACCTGCGCATCCTGCAGAAGGGCAACCGCCTCTCGATCACCCCGGTCGACCCGGCCGAGTACGCCTTCATCGTCAAACACCTGTGATGGTGGACCCGGCGCTGTTCGCCGCCTACGGCGGACTCGGACTGGTAGTCGGGTTTGTCGCTGGCCTCCTCGGCGTCGGCGGCGGCCTCATCATCGTGCCGGTGCTGATCATGCTGCTGCACGGGCACGGCCTGGCGTCGGGGATAGAGCCACAGCTGGCGCTCGGCACCTCGCTCGCCTCCATCCTGTTCACCTCCTTGTCCAGCGTGCGCGCGCACCATCGCCACGGTGCCGTCGAGTGGCCGCTGGTGCGGCGCATCGCACCCGGCATCGTGCTCGGCACGCTGGCCGGCGCGGTGCTGGCGGCGCGGATGTCGGCAGAGGTGCTGAAGGTGTTCTTTGTCTTGTTCCTGTTTTATGCGGCCATTCAGATGTGGCTGGACTTCAAGCCGGCGCCGCATCGCGCACTGCCGGGCCGCAGCGGGACGACGCTGGCGGGCGGCGTGATCGGCGCCGTGTCGAGCTGGGTCGGCATCGGCGGCGGCACCCTGTCCGTGCCCTTCATGCTGTGGCACAACGTTCCCCTGCATCGGGCGATCGCCACCTCGGCCGCAATCGGCTTTCCCGTCGCGCTTGCCGGCGCGGCGGGCTACGTGCTGGGCGGCTGGAATACGAGGGGCCTGCCGGTAGGCAGCCTGGGCTTCGTCTACCTGCCGGCGCTTGCCTGCATCGTGCTGGGCAGCGTGCTGACTGCGCCTCTGGGTGCGCGCACCGCGCATCGCCTGCCGGTACGCCCCTTGAAGCGGGTTTTTGCGCTGCTTCTGTTCGCGCTGGCGCTGCGCATGTTGTGGACATTCTAGAAAGCCTGTCCAGGTGCTCCGATGTTGCGTTTCTGAGCACTGAGTTCCACTAGATGTTGGAATACGCCAGGGCGTAACGAAGTCTTGCTTGAGTGGCTATACCGCCCGCGTTAGTCTTTCGACACATGCCGAGAATTCGACGCATGATCGATCAATGACTTACGTGGAGATAACACATGGCGCACCTGCAAGCCGTACGGACCGCACTGCAACCGCAGCAGAACTCATACACGCAGCTCACCACCTATTTCGATCCGCATAACCAGATCGCCTGGGGCTACATGCACGCGCAACCGCGTCCCTGCTTCACCCCCACCCTGTTGCGCGAACTGCTGGCCTGGGGAAACGGCATGGTGGGCATGATTGACGATCCCGCCGAGGCGGACGTGAAATATTTCGTTCTGGCGTCGAGCGTTCCCGACACCTTCAGCTTGGGGGGCGACCTCAATCTGTTCATGCAGCATATCGCGGCGCGTGATCGCGACGCGCTATACCACTACGCCATATCCTGCATCGACTGCTCATACGCGGTACACAGCCATCTGAGCAGGCCCAATGTCACGAGCATTTCCCTGGTTCAGGGGCAGGCGCTCGGCGGCGGATTCGAAAGCGCGCTTGCCGCCAATGTCCTCATCGCCGAGCGCGGCGCGAGAATGGGCTTGCCGGAAATCCTGTTCAACCTGTTTCCGGGCATGGGGGCGATGACCTTTCTGGGGCGCCGTGTCGGACACCACAAGGCCGAGAAGATCATTCTCAGCGGCAAGCTTTATCTGGCTGAAGAGCTTTATGAAATGGGGGTGGTTGACGTGCTGGCAGAGCCGGGTGAAGGCGAGGCCGCGGTTTATGACTACGTTCGGCGCGAAGAGAAGTCGCGCAACGGGATCCTTGCCTTGCGCGGTGCGCGCGAAATCAGCCAGCCCGCCTCATATGAGGAGCTGATCCGCATCACCGAGGTCTGGGTGGACGCCGCTCTGCGACTGGAGCCCAAGGACTTGCGGATGATGGCGCGGCTGGTCAGCCGGCAGACGAGCATGGCTGAAACGGCTGTCGTCGCCGGTCCGTCAAATGCTTTCGGCGCGTAGCTTGCGATCCAGATAGGCCGCCAGGGCGACTTGCGCTTCGGCGAGCGCAAGCCGCACTTCGTCCAGTTTCTGGCGGGCGCTGCTGCCGGTCATTTCATAGGGCTTGATACGTTCGGCTGAGGCGCACGCTTGTGCCAGCCGGTTGGCACCGACATCGCTGGCGCCGCCCTTGAGCATGTGCAGCTGGTCATGCCATTGGCCATAATCCTGCGCGGCCAGGGCCTGTCCGGATTCGCGAAGCGAGCGCTCGCTGTCTTCGGCAAAGCTGGCCAGCAGATCTTGCACGAAGGTGTACCCGCCGAGTTGGGCAAGGTTGTCGAGCACCGATTCATCCAGCTCTTTCTCGGATTGTGCCTGGGCCGGGACGGCAGCAGGGGTTTGTGCCGACTTATTCGCCAGCCGGGCAATCAGTTCAATGAGCTCGCGGCTATTGACGGGCTTGGTGAGGAACGTGTCGGCGCCGGCAGCCTGGCACGCCGTCTGCGCCTCGGCGCGTGCGTCGGCGGTCAGCATGATGATGGGCAGATGCCCAGTTTCCATGAAGCGCCAGCGTTGCACCAGCTCGGGCCCGGACAGGCGCGGCATGTGCATGTCGATGATGGCCAGGTTGAACGTCTGCTCGTCGGATTCGAGCATGTCCAGCGCTTCTTCGCCGTCACGCGCCAGATAGGTCCTGTGCCCGGCATGTTCCAGCAGACCGCGGATCACCCGCTGGTTGACCGGATTGTCTTCCGCCACCAGGATGTTCAGCCCGGGTGTTTGCCCCGTCTGAGACTGGAAGTGGTTGGCCAGTGATACCACGTTGGCGGGCATGTCGTGGCTGATGACGGCATGGATGGCGTTGAACAGCAGGGTCGTGTTTACGGGCGTGCGCAGCACCGACGCGTAGCCGCCGTGTAACAGCTGCGCATCGCGCGACAGTGCCACGCGCTCGTCGGATTCGATCAGGATGACGGGCAGGGTTGCCAAACTGGGGTCGTCACGCAGCAACTGGAGGAAGGCCACCGGGTCCCCGGGCAGGGCGCTGCGCTCCACGACGACCGCGCCCAGCGGCGTGCCTCCCGACAGATAGGCGGATAGCTCGGCGGCTAGGCGGTTGGTATTGTCGACCGCCACGGTCTCGGCCCCCCAGTTGCGGATCACGGTTTGAATGCGGGTCGTGAGTTCGGCGCCTGCCAGGATCGCCACCCGCATCGGCGCGTCGAACTGTTCCGGCGCAGGACCGGAAAGGCCCGACTGTATGGTGAACGGCAGGTCGAACCAGAACGTCGTGCCTTCGCCTTCGCGGCTGTGCAATCCGATCTGGCCACCGAGCGCCTCCACCAGTTGCTTGGCAATGGTGGTGCCGAGGCCACTGCCGCCAAAGCGACGCGTGATGGTCGGGTCCGCTTGGGTGAAGCTGTCGAACACGCGGGGCAATGCGTCATCCGAAATGCCGATGCCGGTATCGACGACCTCGAAGCGCAGGCGCTGCGGATTGGCCTGCCCGGCTGGGCGAACGTAGATATCCACCCGCCCGTGCTCGGTGAATTTGATGGCGTTGCCGATCAGGTTGATGAGGACGTGGCGCAGGTGGCGTGCATCGCCGTGCAGGTGAAAGGGCGTCTGCGGTGCGATGTGCGACGCCAGGACGAGTCCCTTCGCCTGGGCCTGCATTTCCATCATCGCGATCGTGCCGTTCACCAGGCGGTGCAGGTCGAAATTCTCCTCGTGCGTGGTGATGCGGCCGGCTTCGATGCGTGAAATGTCGAGCACGTTGTCAATCAGGTCGAGCAGGGTGTTGGCCGACGCATGAATGATGCGGGTAAATTCCCTCTGCTCCTTGTCGAGCCGCGTTTCCGCCAGGAGATCGGCAACGCCGATGACGCCGTTCAGCGGGGTGCGGAGCTCGTGGCTCATGTTGGCAAGGAAGCTCGATTTGGCCTGATTGGCCTCCTTCTCACGCTTGACCGCACCGTGCAGTTGCTTCAGAAGATTCGACGCATAAAGGGGGACCACGATGAGCGTAATCCAGATGCCCATCCATAGCGGGGTATGTGCATGCCAGAACGGGTTGAGCTGATACACGACGATGAATCCGATTGCGGAGGCAAGCGTCGAGATGTGCAGATAAGGCATCCCATAACGGAACCCATTGCCCAGGGTGACCCACAGATAGGTGGCCACGACAGGTGCCCCCGCCTCGTTCGAGATGGCCAGCATGTAGGTGGCGACCGTGAAGTCATGCAGCATGCCGATGCCGCGGCGGGTAACGGATACGCCTGGATCGACGAGAGAGCCGATCAGCAATGACAGGGAAATGAACGTGAGGGTCAGGCCGAGGAAGTTGACTTGCTCGGCCATGGCCGAGCTGTTTCCCTTCCAGTCCAGCGAGAAATACAGGTAGAAGCCGACAACGATGCACAGGCGAATCAGGGCCTGTTGGAACTCGGTGTCCGGCCGCGCCTGAATCAGATTCTGCAGGCGCATGACAAAAGCGGGGCGCGACAAGCTTGGCATGGCAACCGGATTAGTCGCGGCTGTCGCCCAGCTCGCGCATGATGACGGCTACGGCGTCGATGCGCATTTCGAATGCCCGTACGCAGTCGGGGTCAAAATGGCGCCCGCTTTCCGTTTGAATAAATTTCAGCGCATCCTGGAACGACCATGCGCGCTTGTAGGGGCGATTCGAGGTGAGCGCGTCGAACACGTCGGCCACGGCCACGATGCGCGCCGCAAGCGGAATGGCCTCGCCCGCCAGGCCTTGCGGGTAGCCGCTGCCGTCGAACTTCTCGTGGTGGCCGAGCGCGATCACCGCGCCCATCTGCAGGTAGCGCGACGGGCTGCCATCGAGGATCTCGTGGCCGATCAGCGGGTGGCTGCGCATGATCTTCTGCTCCTCCGGCGTGTGGCGGCCGGGCTTGAGCAGGATCTGGTCGGGAATGCCGATCTTGCCGATGTCATGCATCGGCGCAGCGGCCTCGATCTCGTCGCATTCCATGGCGCTGAGCTTGAGTTCTTCGGCAATCAGGCGCGCGTACTTCGACATGCGGATGATGTGATTGCCGGTTTCCTCGTCGCGATATTCGCCGGCCTTGGCGAGCTTCATCAGGGTTTCGTGTTCGCGCGTGCGCACTTCGCGGGTTGCCTGCAAAACCTGGTCTTCCAGCCACAGGGCGCGGTCCGCCACCAGTTTCTGGCTGCGCCGCAGCGCCAGCAGATTGACGCAGCGGGCGCGGCATTCCTGCGGATCGATGGGGCGGGTGAGAAAGTCGGTGGCGCCGTTTTCCAGTGCCTGATAACGGATCTGGCGGTCTTCGACCACGGTGACGATGATGATGGGGACGTCGGCCAGACGGCGTTCCGCGCGGATACGGCGGGTAAACTCGATGCCATCCATGCCGGGCATGCGGTAATCGGTGACGATGAGGTCGGGGGTGGCGTGCTGCATCTGCGCCAGTGCCTCGAGCGGGTCCCCGTAGCTTTCCACGATCACGCCCGGTTCCAGCGTGCGGGCGAGACCTTCCAGCAGACTGCGCGCCGTGCTGCGGTCGTCGACGATTACGACGCGCGCGCCCCCGCGGGGGCGCGGGTCGCGCTGCTGGATTGGCGACGCCGAGGAGGACACGATGCGCAAAGGCTTGGCTATCACTTTAGTTACCTTGATGGTTGATCAAACCACGGTTTCGTTGAAATATCGGGCGAGCAGAAGATGAACTTTAACCCCGGGGAGTATCAAGATGAAGCAAAACGTGTTGATGGGCCTGGTTGGCGGTCTGGTGGCACTGTTTTCACTGGTCGCGTCTGCCGAACCGCTGGCCGATTATGCGCGCGAGAAAAAATGGGCGGACGAAGTGGTTCCCGGCCTGGTGGTGGGCGATCCGGTGTATCTGCAGACGCCGCGCGGCCACCACAAGTTTCTCGCGCTGTTCACGCCTGTCGAGGGTAACAGCGCGGCCATCATCGTCCATGGCATGGGGATACAACCGGACTGGGGCTTGATCGGAACGTTGCGCACCGAACTGGCCGACCGCGGTTTCGCCACCCTGTCGATCCAGATGCCGGTGCTGGCCGCGGATGCCCAGAGTGCGGCCTATCCGCCCACCTTTCCCGAGGCGGCCGAGCGCATTGCCCAGGCCGTCGATTTCCTCAAGGCGAAGGGCTACACCCGGCTGGCCATCGTTTCCCACAGCATGGGCTCGCGCATGAGCCACGCGTATCTGCGCGGCAACCCCGATGCTGCCGTGAAGGCGTGGGCGAGCCTGGGCCTGCAGCTGGACGACTATGCCGGGCTGAAGCTGCCGGTCCTCGACCTGTATGGCGACAACGACCTGCCGCCGGTCCTGGCCGGCGCGGCCAAGCGCAAGCACGGCTTGGCGGACAGCCATTCGCGGCAGGTGGTGATTCCTCGCGCCGATCATTTCTACACCGGGCACGAAGCGGAAATGGTCGCGACCGTTGCGGCCTTTCTGAACGACACGCTGCAGTAAGCGGCTTAACCCAGCAGCCGCGTCATCGCCTCGCGGTATTTCTCGCTGGTCTTGGCGACGATCTCGGCGGGCAGCGCCGGGCCCGGCGCCTGCTTGTTCCAGCCGCTGGCTTCCAGCCAGTCGCGCACGAACTGCTTGTCGAAGCTGGGCGGGTTGCTGCCGGGCCGGTACTGGTCGGCCGGCCAGAAGCGCGACGAATCCGGGGTCAGCGCCTCGTCGATCCACACCAGCTTGCCGGCTTCGTCGAGCCCGAACTCGAACTTGGTGTCGGCGATGATGATGCCGCGGGTGAGCGCATACTCCGCCGCGGACCTGTACAGGGCAAGGCTGACGTCGCGCACCTGCTTGGCGAGGTCGGCGCCGATCAGCGCGGCCATCTGGTCGAACGCGATGTTCTCGTCGTGCGCGCCGACCGCCGCCTTGGTCGACGGCGTGAAGATCGGTTCGGGCAGGCGGTCGGCCTGCGCAAGGCCGGCGGGCAGCGCGATGCCGCACACCGACTGGCTGGCCTGGTATTCCTTCCAGCCGGAGCCTACCAGGTAGCCGCGCACGATGGCCTCGACCGGCAACGCCTTCAGTTTCCGCACCACGATGGCGCGCCCCGCCACTTGGTCGCGCTCCGCTTCGGCCACGACCGATTCCGGCGCGATGCCGAGGGCCTGGCTCGGCACGATGGCCTTGAGCTTGTCGAACCAGAAGGCCGACACCCTGGTCAGCACCTCGCCCTTGCCGGGGATCGGGGTGGGCATCACCACGTCGAACGCCGACAGGCGGTCGGTCGTGACGATAAGCAGCTTGTCGTCGCCGACGGCGTAGATGTCGCGCTCCTTGCCGCGGTGGACCAGCGGCAGCGAGGTGATGTGCGATTCGAGTAGGGGTTGGCCGAGAAGCGGTGCGGACATGGCAGTCGAAGCGGAATCGAAAGAGCCGGCATTATAGCCGCCGCGGTAGAAGGCACTGGCCTCGTACACGCCGCGCAACTCGCGCAGGGCCACCAGCAGCACTGCCGCCAGCGGCACCGCCAGCAGCACCCCG
>JBLMYH010000122.1:0-8943 GCA_050258175.1 Hyphomicrobiaceae bacterium | reverse complement strand
GGCATCGCCCTGATGGAACGCATGGACAGCCCCGACCCCACCGCGCTGATCGGCCTGCCGCTGATGACGCTGACCGCGATGCTCGCCGACGAAGGTGTGGACGTGCTGACGTGGCGCCAGGCTTGATTGCGTGACGGGCACCCTCTACCTGATTCCGGTGCCGCTGGGGCCGGTCAGTCCGGAGGCCTGCCTGCCGCCCGACACGCTCGCCGCCGCGCGCAGGCTCGACCACTTCGTCGTCGAGCGCGCCAAAACGGCACGTGCACATCTGAAGGCGATGGGCCACCCGCAGCCGATCCAGACACTGCACATCGAGGAACTCAACGAGCACACCCCGCCAGCCGCCATTCCGTCGCTGCTGGCGCCGCTCCAGGCCGGGCGCGACGTCGGTCTGCTGTCGGAAGCGGGCTGCCCCGCCGTGGCCGACCCGGGCGCGGCGCTGGTCATGGCCGCACATCGCGCGGCTATTCGGGTGGTTCCGCTGATCGGCCCATCGTCGATCCTGCTGGCGCTGATGGCCTCGGGCCTGGGCGGTCAGCGCTTCGCCTTCCACGGCTACCTGCCTGCCAAGGAACCGGAGCGCGGCCAGGCCATCCGCGAACTGGAAAAAGCCGCGCGCCGCGACCGCGCCACCCAGTTGTTCATCGAGACACCCTACCGCAGCGCGGTGCTGCTGGACGCCTTGGCCACCGCCCTGTCGCCCGACACCCTGGTCAGCGTCGGCGCGGACCTCAGCCTGCCGAGCCAGGTAATCCGGACCCAAAGCGCCAAGAACTGGCGTGGCCAGACCGATACGGTCAAGGATCGCCTGGTGGTGTTCGGGATTGCCGCGTAGAACGCGGAGTCAGAATTTCAGCGTATCGAGCCTGAGCGTGACCACGTCGCCCGCTTCGCTTTGCGCCTGCAGCCATTCGGCGCCGGCGCGGGTATACACATCGAGCGGCAGCAGGCGTTGCGCCGTGCCGCCGCCCACCGTCACCTCCAGCCACTGTTTTGTGAGCGCGGCAAACTCCAGACGTTCGTGATCCGCGCAAGCAATCGGGCGGTAATCGCTCAACGCAGCGTGAAGCCCGCTTTTTCGAACGGCGCCAGCGCCGTTGCCATCGATGCGCCCAGTCGACCGGCGAGCCGCTCGGCCAGCCCCTCGTGCTGGGTGAAGTCGACGACGTCCTTGGCCTTGATGACATCGCGCGCGACCGATTCAACGGTGCCGTAGCCGTCGGCCAGGCCTAGCTGGATGCCCTTCTCGCCGCTCCAGACCAGCCCGCTGAACATCTCGGGGGTCTCCTTCAGGCGCTTGCCGCGGCCTTCGCGAACCACCGCGATGAACTGGCCGTGGATTTCTTCAAGCATCTGCTTGGCATAGGCTTCCTGCTTGGGGTTGAGCGGCGAGAAGGGATCGAGGAAGCCCTTGTTGACGCCCGCGGTGAGCAGGCGGCGTTCGACGCCGAGTTTCTGCATGGTCTGGGTGAAGCCGAAGCCGTCCATCAGCACGCCGATGGAGCCGATGATGCTGGCCTTGTCGACGAAGATCTTGTCGGCCGCGACGGCGACGTAATAGCCGCCCGAGGCGCAGATGTCATCCACCACGACATACAAGGGAATGTCCGGATGCAGGGCACGCAGGCGCTTGATCTCGTCATGGATCTGCCCGGCCTGGACCGGGCTGCCGCCGGGACTGTTGATGCGCAGGACCACGCCCTTGGTTTTCTTGTCGTCGAACGCGCTCTGCAGGCTGGCTATCACCGTATCGGCACTGGCCTTGTCGGATGCGATCTCGCCCTGCAGATCGACCAGCGCGGTGTGCTCCTTGATCGACACGCCGTCCGACCCGAACCAGCCTGCCGCGAGAAACAGCACGATGAAGAGATACAGAAAGCCGAGCGTCTTGAACAGAATGCTCCAGTGACGGCTGCGGCGTTGTTCCTGGATCGCCGACAGCGCCAGCTTTTCCAGGACTTCGCGTTCCCAACTTGCCGGGGAAGGTCTTTCTTGTTCGCTCATTGTTCTTCCATCAGATAAACATGGCCATCACGTTCGACGACCGGCACAGGGACCAGGCCGCGCCCGGCACAGCGTCCGCCGACGCAGTGTCCGCTTGCCGGATGATAAAGCGCGCCGTGGGTGGAGCAGATCAAGTATAGCCGCGAGTGGTCGAAGAATTCGCCTTCCTGCCAGTCGAGTTCCACCGGCACATGGCCACACTGATTGAGAAAGGCGCGCGGCTGGCCGTCATAACGCACCACGAAGGCTTGCTGCGGCTGGCCGAAACGGGCCAGCTCGAAGCGCACGCCGCGGCCGAGTTCGGCGAGGTCGCTGGCGGCGCAGATCAGGCGTTCGCGGCAAGCCATGCATGCACCTCGACGAAACTGTCCATCAGCGCCAGCGGCGCGTGCGGATGCAGGTCACCCGCCTCGTGCGCGCCATAGGTCACGCCCAGGCTGGCCACGCCGGCATTCGACGCCATCAGCAGGTCGTGGCTGGTGTCGCCGATTACCAGGGTGCGGGCGGGGTCGGCGTCGAGTTCGTCGATCAGCTCGAGCACCATTGCCGGATGCGGCTTGGAATGAGTCTGGTCGGCGCAGCGGGTGGCGGCAAACCAGGCGCCCAGACTGCTGGCTTCGAGCGCACGTTCGAGGCCGAGGCGGCTTTTGCCCGTGGCCACGGCAAGCGTGAAGCCGCTGGCATGCAGGTCACGGATGCCGCTTGCCACGCCGGCGAACAGCGGCAGGTCGACGTCGCGCCCCAGATAGTGGTGACGATAGCGTTCGACCAGGCGCGGATAGTCGTCGGCAGGCAGGTCCGGCAGCAGGGTTTGCAGCGCCTGGATCAGGCCGAGACCGATGATCTGGCGCGCGGCGCGCTCGCTCGGCGCGGCCAGGCCAATGTCCTCGCAGGCACGCTGGATGGAGTCGACGATCACCCCGGCGGAATCCATCAGAGTGCCATCCCAGTCGAAAATCAGCAGATCAAATTGCTTGGGCATGCTTCAGATTATCCAGAAAAGCGGCCAGGTCGGCCGGGAACGGCGCTTCGATCGTGAGGCGCTCGCCGCTGACGGGATGGTCGAACACCAGCTTGGCCGCATGCAGGAACATGCGTTTGAGCCCTTGTTTGGCCAGCCGCTTGTTGAGTTCGAAATCCCCGTATTTGTCGTCCCCCGCGATCGGAAAACCCAGGTGCGAGGTATGCACGCGAATCTGATGGGTACGTCCGGTCTTCAGTTCCGCTTCCAGCAGGGTGAAATCGGAAAAGCCCTGCAGACGACGGAAGATGGTGTGCGCGGTCTGCCCCTCGTCGCGCACCGTCACGCGCTTCTCGCCCTCGTCGGTGACGCGCTTGTGCAGCGGCAGCTTCACGTGCTGGACGGGATTGGGCCAGCGCCCCGCCACCAGCGTCAGATAGCGCTTCTCGATCTTGCCGTCACGCATCGCCGCGTGCAGTCCTGTGAGTGCGCGCCGCTTCAGCGCGATCAGCAGCACCCCCGAGGTTTCGCGGTCGAGCCGGTGTACCAGCTCCATATAGCGGCATTCCGGCAGTTCCAGCCGCATCTGCTCGATCACCCCGCGCGAAATTCCGCTGCCGCCATGCACCGCCATGCCGGCCGGCTTGTTCAGTGCAATCAGCGCGTCGTCGCGATAGAGGATGTGCGGCAGCAGGCGAATGCCGCCTTGCGGCAAATGGGTAGCGGGGGTGATGACGGGTACCGCCAGACGAACCGGCGGAATCCGCACCTCGTCGCCCAGCTGCAGGCGATAGCTGACGTCGACCCGGCCGCCGTTGATGCGCACCTCGCCGCCCCGCACCAGCTTGTAGATACGGCTTTTCGGCACACCTTTCAGGCGCGCCATCAGAAAGTTGTCCAGCCGCTGGCCGTCCGCACTGTCGTCGATCTTCAGGCGCCGGACCGAATCTTTCTCTAAGTCATTCTTTTTCATATACACTACCGCCGGTTCAGGTCGAGTTTTGCCTGACCAATTGGATACCATGCCGGTTACAACGCTCACCGGCCGCCGCCTGCCCGGCCCGTCTGGATTCCTGCCGCCCAGCTGATATTTGATGCTGGCGCGAACAGTCGAAACCACCCGCCCCGCCAGTCGGCAAAGCAGCGATGTTATCAATGACGCGACAAGAAGCATACGAAATCAGCATTCACGCTCGGCGCCCCGCCAGCGGGAATCGGAAAGACCGCCCCGGCTCTGCCGGTGACACTCTCCAGGAACAGGACATCTTTATTCCATGCCACCTCACTCAACCCAACACGTGATCGCATGAGCCGCCCGCTTTAGGCGGCAGTCTGGCCTGTCCCGTATGCACGCGCGCGGGAGTAAATATGAAGCGCATGCTTTTCAACGCAACCCAGGCGGAGGAACTCCGGGTTGCCATCGTCGACGGGCAGAAGCTCGTCGACCTTGACATCGAGTCCGCCAGCAAGGAACAACGCAAGGGCAATATCTACAAGGGTGTCGTCACCCGCGTCGAGCCCAGTCTGGAAGCAGCATTCGTCGACTACGGCTGCGAGCGCCATGGCTTTCTGCCATTCAAGGAAATTTCCCGCGCCTGCCTGCCCGGCGGCGGCCGCGTCCCCGAAAACCTGAAGGAAGGCCAGGAACTGCTGGTCCAGGTGGAAAAGGACGAACGCGGCAACAAGGGCGCTGCTCTCACTACCTACGTTTCGCTGGCCGGCCGCTATGTCGTGCTGATGCCGACCAACCCGCGCGGCGGCGGCGTGTCGCGCCGCATTGAGGGCGAGGAGCGCAACGAACTGCGCGACACCCTGGCGCAACTCGACATCCCCGAAGGCATGAGCCTGATCGCCCGCACCGCCGGCATCGGGCGCAGCGCCGAAGAATTCCAGTGGGACCTGAACTACCTGCTAAGCCTGTGGAAAGCCATTGACGGCGCCTCCACCTCGCAACCCGGCGCCTTCCTGATCTATCAGGAAGGCAGTCTGGTGATCCGCGCCATCCGCGACTACTTCTCGGCGGACATCGGTGAAATCCTGATCGACACCGAAGACATCTTCGAGCAGGCGCAGCAGTTCATGGCGCACGTGATGCCGTCCAACGTCAACAAGGTCAAGCTTTACCGCGACGACGTGCCGCTGTTCTCGCGCTTCCAGATCGAGCACCAGATCGAGTCTGCATTCTCGCGCCAGGTCAACCTGCCGTCCGGCGGCGCCATCGTGATCGACCATACCGAAGCGCTGGTGTCGGTCGACGTCAACTCGGCGCGCGCCACCAAGGGCAGCGACGTCGAGCAGACCGCCTACAACACGAACCTCGAAGCGGCCGATGAAATCGCGCGTCAGATGCGCCTGCGCGACCTTGGCGGCCTGATCGTGATCGATTTCATCGACATGGAAAACCCCAAGCACCAGCGCGAGGTCGAGAACCGCCTGCGCGATGCGCTGCATCACGACCGCGCGCGCGTGCAGACCGGCAAGATCTCGCGCTTCGGCCTGCTGGAAATGTCGCGCCAGCGCCTGCAACCCTCGCTCGGCGAGACCAGCTACACCCCGTGCCCGCGCTGCCACGGTACCGGCCACATCCGCGGCACCGAATCGTCGGCGCTACACATCCTGCGCATCCTGCAGGAAGAGGCGATGAAGGAAAACACCGGCGCGGTGCATGTGCAGTTGCCGGTCGACGTCGCCACCTTCCTGCTGAACGAGAAGCGTGTCGACATCCATACCATCGAGTCGCGCCTCAAGGTCAACGTGGTGTTGATCCCCAACATCCACATGGAGACCCCGCACTACACCATCACCCGCCTGCGCCACGACGAACTGAACCTGAGCGGCGCAGCCGAGCCGAGCTACAAGATGGCAGTCGTGCCGGAAACCGAATCCGTCTACCAGACCGCGACGGCCGCCGCACCGGCGCGTCAGGAAGCCGCGGTCAAATCGATCGCGCCGCCGCAGCCGGTACCCGCCGCACGCCCGGTCGTGGCAGCCGAGCCGCAGCCCCAGGGCGGCTTGTTCGAGCGTATTTTCGGCTGGTTCAAGAAGCGTGGCGAGGAAGCCCCAGCAGCCGAAGCCACTCCGGTAGCGGAGCCGGTTCCCGCCATCACGCGCAGCGAACGCCCGAGCGAGCGCCGCGAACGCGAGCGTGAACGCAAGCCCGGCCCGCGTCGTGGCCGCGGCGAGGGACGAGGTGAGCCCCGCAACGGCGAAGCTCGCCAGCAGGAGCCGCGCCAGAGCGAAGGCCGCGAGGGTCGTGAGGCCCGCGGCAGCGAACAACAGCCCAAACAGCCACGCCCGCCGCGCCAGCCGAAGCCGCGTCCCGAGGCCGAAGCCGCACCACGCATGGTCGAACCGGCAGAAATCCCGCATGAAGCCGGCGCCGAGGAAAAACGCGAGCCGCGCAGCCGCCGCGGACGCGGCAATCGTCGGTCCCGCGAAACCCGTCCGGAGGCAGCAGCAGCGGCAAGCACCGCGGCGCCGCACGCGATCATCGAGGTTGCCGGCTACCGCGCGATCATCGAGATCGCGCGCAAGCCCAAGGCCGCACCTGCCCCGCTAGCCCCCGCCGCCGCAGCACCTGCGCAGCAGGCCCTGCAACTGGAAACGGCTGCCGCGCCCAGCGCCGCACCGCTGCCGGGCGCGGTCACCGCGTCGCCCGCCGCCATCCTGGCGGACCTGGCCACCAGCACAGCCGATCTGCAACAGGTAGAAACCCGGGCTGCCACTGCGGCCGGCACGACTGAAACGAGCGAAACCGGGCGCCCGCGCCGCCGTCGCCGTCCCACCGTCAAGGCCGAATCCGAGCCGGTCGGCCTGCTGCAGGTGGAGACCACGGCGCCCGCGACGAGCGCCGTCGAGACACCCGCACCAACTGCCGCCCCCCACCCCACTCGCCGGCGCGCCCGACCGCAGGTAAACCATGTGCCCGAGGAACCCTTGGTGCAGGTGGAGACGCAGACGAAATAGTCCTGCACCGCAACAAATGAAAAGGGCCGCTGAATGCGGCCCCTTTTCATGGCGCGACGGCGTCAGTTGCCCGAGCGCATTTTCACCTGCGACGCGCCGGTGATGTCCCTGATCAGGCCCTGCACCGCATCCTCGATCATGTCGATGTTTTCTTCGAACCCCTGGGGGCCGCCGTAATACGGGTCGACCACGTCGAGATTGGGATACTTGCGGCTGAACGACAGCAGCCGGCGGATCTTGCCGTGGTGATGCGCCGGCGCACGGTCCATCAGCTTGTCGTAATTGTCGCCGTCCATTACCAGGATGTAATCGAAGCGCTCGAAATCCTCATCCGCCACCTTGCGCCCGCGCAACTGACCGATCTCCACCCCACGCCGGCGCACCGCGTGCTGCGCGCGTGGATCCGGCGCCGAGCCAATATGGTAGGCATGCGTGCCGGCGGAATCCACTTCCACGTGCCGGTCGAGACCGGCCTCCTGCAGCGCCTTGCGCAACATGCCCTCCGCCATCGGCGAGCGGCAGATATTGCCCATGCAGACCATGAGAACAGAAATTTTCTTCATTTATTTCAAAAACTTACATTAAAAGCAAAGCCGCGTGCCACAGTTAATAACGGCTGTATTCCGGTTTAATCAAGGCAGGTACCGAGCGCGCCGGATCGCAAGGTACGGTACCCCTGCATATGGCCTGCTATCCCGCCGACAAACCCTGAAGGTCGCAGGCTGGTCCTGGGCGGATGCTGATGCGCTCAATCCAGCGCGCTCTTGATCGTGTGCCACTGGATCGGCGCGGGGCGGGCATTCTGCAGCGCCTCGGCCTGCTTGCGCTGGGCGTATTCCTCCGCACGGCGCATGAACTTCTGCAGATCGGCGTTGGCGACGCGAGTCTGCTCCGCCATCTCGTCGTCGGTCAGCGGCACTTCGATCAACTGCACCTCGATGCGCAGAATTGCCGGATACTTTTCGGTCAGCGCCTGCAGGATCGCGTCGAGCTTCTTGCCGGGCAGGCCGTAGCGCAGCTTCTTGGTGAGAAACAGCCGCAGGATCGCTCCGTCGCCGGGATTGGCGCGGTTGTTGATGACCGCCGCCTCCTTCTGCAGCCAGCCGCGCAGGCGCAGCGGCGTAATCTCGACGCCGGGATTCAGGATGGCGATGTGGATTTGTCCCGAAGCCA
The DNA here is from genome assembly GCA_050258175.1 of Hyphomicrobiaceae bacterium. Taxonomy (GTDB): domain Bacteria; phylum Pseudomonadota; class Gammaproteobacteria; order Burkholderiales; family Thiobacillaceae; genus Thiobacillus. The sequence continues at coordinate 839 of JBLMYH010000122.1, read as the reverse complement.
TGTGGGACTCCTGTGATGCGAAACCGGCATTGTGCAGAAGTTTCTCGAGCAAGGCCAACCCGAACGCAGGGCGAGAACGGGTGACGGGACACATAACCCCCCCTACTCGCGCTCCTCCACCCCGAACAGCAGCGCCTTCAGCGCCTTCAGCTGATCGCGCAGCACGGCGGCCTTCTCGAATTCCAGGTTCTTCGCCGCGTCCTGCATCTCCTTCTCGATCTTCTTGACCTTCCTGGTCAGGGACTTTTCGTCCATGACCTTGTATTCCTCGGCCGTCTGCGCCGCCTTGAGCTCCTGGCGCGTGGCGTCGGCGTCGTACACGCCGTCGATGATGTCCTTGATGCGCTTGACCACGCCGCGCGGCGTGATGCCGTGCTCGGTGTTGAAGGCGATCTGCTTGTTGCGGCGACGCTCGGTCTCGTCCATCGCGCGCCGCATCGAATCGGTGATCCGGTCGGCATAGAGGATCGCGGTGCCATGCAGGTGGCGCGCGGCGCGACCGATGGTCTGGATCAGCGAGCGCTCGGAACGCAGGAAACCTTCCTTGTCGGCGTCGAGGATCGCCACCAGCGACACTTCGGGGATGTCGAGGCCCTCTCGCAGCAGGTTGATGCCGACCAGCACGTCGAACTCGCCCAGCCGCAGGTCGCGGATGATCTCGACGCGCTCGACCGTGTCGATGTCGGAGTGCAGGTAGCGCACCTTGATGCCGTGCTCGGCCAGGTAATCGGTGAGGTCCTCGGCCATGCGCTTGGTCAGCGTGGTCCCGAGCACGCGCTGTTCGTTCTCCACGCGCTTGCGGACCTCGGCGATGAGGTCATCGATCTGGCCCTTCGTCG
>JBLMYH010000121.1:0-5608 GCA_050258175.1 Hyphomicrobiaceae bacterium | reverse complement strand
GCGGCGATCAGCGCCTTCCTGGCGTCGGCGTCGCTGCTGGCCGCGGCGCCTTCGGCTGACGGCGCCGCGGCGAGTTCTGCGCGCTTGGCCTGGGCCTTGGCGGCAAGTTTTTCGGCCTTTTCCTTCTTCTCGCGTTCCAGCCGGAACTGGCGGAACTCGTGACGCTCGCGCGCCAGGTCGGCGGCGCGCTTGTCCTTCTCGCGCGCCCAGATTTCGCTCTTGGCGTAGCGATAGAAGTCGACCAGCGGGATGTGGCTGGGGCAGACATAGCTGCAGCAGCCGCACTCGATGCAGTCGAACAGGTGGTACTCCTGCGCGCGGCCGAAATCGCCCGCCTTGGCGAAGCGGAACAGTTCCTGCGGCTGCAGTTCGGCCGGACAGGCGTCGGCGCAGCGGGTGCAGCGGATGCACGGCAGCGCCTTCGGCAGCGGCGGGAACAACTCGGCGGATTTGACCAGGATGCAGTTGGTGGCCTTGACCACCGGCACGTCCAGGTTCGGCATCGGTACGCCCATCATCGGCCCGCCCATCAGCACGCCGGTGGTGCCGTCGCGGTCGCCCGCCCGAGTGATCAGCGTATGCATCGGCGTGCCGATCAGCACCTCGAAGTTTTGCGGGCGCAGGACGTGGCCGGTGACGGTGACGAGGCGCGAGATCAGCGGTTCGCCGTGGTGCACCGCACGCGCCAGCGCATAGGTGGTGCCGACGTTGAATACCTGGATGCCGATGTCAGTAGAGAGCTTGCCGGACGGGACTTCCTTGCCGGTCAGCGTCTGGATCATCTGCTTGGCCCCGCCGCCGGGGTAGCGCGCCGGTATCGCCACCACCTCGACAGGGAAATCCATCATTGCCGCAGCAGCCTGCATGGCGGCGATGGCTTCGGGCTTGTTGTCCTCGATCCCGACCAGAATCTCCGTGCTGCCCAGCAGGTGGCGCATGAGCGCCACGCCCTGCAGGATCTCGTCGGCGTGGTGGCGCATCAGCACGTCGTCGCAGGTGATCCACGGTTCGCACTCGCCGCCGTTGATGATCAGCGTCGGGCAGACGCGGGGCGCGCCTGGATCGAGCTTGATCGCGCTGGGGAACACCGCGCCGCCAAGGCCGGCGAGGCCCAGGTCGCGCAGCCGCGCGCGCAGTTCGGCAGGCGCCAGCGCCTGGTAGTCGAGCGGACCATGGGCTATCCATTCGTCGCGGCCGTCGGTTTCGATCGTGATGCACAGATCGGGCAGGCCGGAGATATGCGGAACCGGCTGCAGGTCGATCGCGGTGACGACGCCCGAACTGGAGGCATGGACCGCCGTCGAGATATAGCCGTCGGCAGCCGCGATCATCTGCCCCTTCAGGACCCGCTCGCCGACCTCGACCACCGGCTTGGCCGGGTTGCCAATGTGCTGGCGCAGGGGGATGACCAGTTTTCTGGGAAGCGGCGCGGCATGAATCGGGCGCGCGGTGGACTCCGCCTTGTGCTCGGGGGGGTGCACGCCGCCCTTGAACCTGAACAGCTGGCGGCTCATGCGCTCTCCGTTTCGGCGACCTGCCTCAGCATGACCGCCGGATGCTTCCACTTCCAATGCGGCAGGTCTTCCCCGATCGGAACCATGGAAATGCAGTCGACCGGGCAGGGCGCCAGGCACAGTTCGCAGCCGGTGCACTCGGACGCGACGATGGTGTGCATCTGCTTGGCCGCACCCACGATCGCGTCGACCGGGCAGGCCTGGATGCACAGGGTGCAGCCGATACAGATCTGCTCGTCGATGAAGGCGACCGATTTTGGCTTGGGCGTGCCATGGGCTTCATCCAAGGGCTTGGCCTCCACGCCCAGCAGTTCTGCGAGTTTCTTTACGCCTTCCTCACCCCCCGGCGGGCACTGGTTGATGTCGGCCTCGCCCTTGGCGATCGCCTCGGCATAGGGGCGGCAGCCGGGGAAGCCGCACTGGCCGCACTGCGTCTGCGGTAGGATGGCGTCGATCTTTTCGGCCAGGGGGTTGCCTTCCACCTTGAAGCGGATCGCCGACCAGCCGAGCACCAGGCCGATCGCCACGGCCAGGATGACCATCACCGCAATCGCTGCAAGCATTATTTGACCAGGCCCGAGAAACCCATGAAGGCAAGCGACATCAGCCCCGCGGTGATCATCGCGATGCTGGTGCCCTTGAACGCGGACGGGACGTCGCAGGTCTCGAGCCGCTCGCGGATACCGGCAAACAGGATCAGCACCAGGGTGAAGCCGATCGCTCCGCCGGCGCCGAAGAACAGCGACTCGACGAGATTGTGCTGCGCCTGCACGTTGAGCAGGGGAATCCCCAGTACGGCGCAGTTGGTCGTGATAAGCGGCAGATAAATGCCGAGCACCTGGTACAGCACCGGGCTGGTCTTGTGGATGAACATCTCGGTGAACTGCACGATGCCTGCGATCACCACGATGAACGACAGCGTGCGCAGATAGAACAGCTCAGGGCCAAGCAGGTATTCGTTGACCAGGTAGCTCGCGCCCGACGCCAGCGTCAGCACGAAGGTCGTCGCCAGCCCCATGCCGATCGCCGTTTCCAGCTTCTTCGACACGCCCATGAAGGGGCACAGACCGAGAATCTTGGCCATCACGATGTTGTTGACGAACACCGTGGAAATGAGAATGAGGATGTAGGTTTCCAAAGCAGGCAGCCCGACGCAATGCCGTATTATCCGCCGCGAAGGGCGTCCGATTCAAGCTATCGTGGCGATGGGTATTTGGGCGCCGCGCAGCGGTTCAGACCGGGCAGCTTGGTCCGGCCGGATTGCTCGCCGCCCAGAAATCGTAGCCCTTGCTCAGAAACTCGTCCCACGGCAGGTAGTGCGAGCCGTCGCATGAGAAGGTGAGGCCAACCATGCCGTTGAAGATATTGAGCGAACCGGCACGCAGGTAAAACGTCTCGTCCATGAAGCGCAGCGCGCGCAGGTTGTCCAGGACCGGGCGTATCTTGTCCTTGGGCACCACCGCCGTGTCCGGGTAGGGGCGGCGGGGATAGCTCAGACAGGTATCGGGATCGGTCAACGCGTCGATGTCGAGCAGCCGGTAATGATAGGGGTCGTCGACCAGCCAGACCGTTGCGCGGCTGCTGGAAAAATGCAGCTTGCCGTGAAAGATGCCGCGATCGGTCATCAACTCCTCCATCACGCCCAGCACCGTGTCGAGATTCAGGTCCAGCTGGCTGTCGCTGCGGGTCTGGTGGAACACCGCGCCGCGGATCGCCGGGTCGCCCTTGATCTGCCGCCAGTAGGTGGGTTCGTCGTACAGCCTGCCGGTGATCGGCAGGTCGCGCAGGTCGAAGTCGGCGCCGACGAAGCCAAGCACCAGGCCGTCGTCGTCGCGCACGATCTGGATCGCGGTGAGCGACGGCCGCTTGGCGCGCAGACTGATGTAGGCCTGCGACAGCAGGAAGCCCTGGTTCGGCACGGCCTCGTTCATGTAGGGGCGGTCGGAGCGGTCGCGCCCGTAGTCGGTCTCGATCAGCCCTTCATGGCTGATGTTGTCGGACAGCTGGATCGCGCGCGTGTCCATCGCATACATGTATTTGCAGGCCGTCAGGCCGCTCAGCGCGTGAATCAGCGCGGCGTTGAGGCCGGCGCGACTGGGCCAGGCGCGGCTGCATGCCTGCGCCGCCAGCGCCAGCGGTTCGCGCAGCATATTGGCGAGGACGTCGCGTTGATGGGCGACGCTCTCGGCCAACGTGGAAGGGGTGTACAGCGGCGATCGATCCGGAACACGAATTTGCATTGCTTGCGGCCTATGTGCTGTGCACTTACGGGGAAGAATGACGCAGCGAGATCACCGGCCAGTTCCTGGCTGCGGCATGGGCGCGCAGGGTGGGGTCGGGGTCGACGGCAATGGGGTGGCGGACTCTTTCCAGCAGCGGCAGGTCGTTGTGCGAGTCGCTGTAGAACCAGCTGGTGCTCAGACAATCCAGTCGCGTGCCGTGGGCTTCCAGAAAATGCTCGAGGCGCACGACCTTGCCTTCACGGAAGCATGGCGTGCCGGCGACCTCGCCGGTGAAGTGGCCGTCGATCTCTTCGGGGTCGGTGGCGATCAGGTGGGGGATGCCGAACTCCTTTGCGATCGGGCCGGTGACGAAGCTGTTGGTGGCGGTGATGACGGCGACCAGGTCGGCTTCGCCCAGATGTTTGTTGACGAGGTCGCGCGCGGCCTGGGTGATCATCGGCCGGATGCGCGTCTCCATGTATTCGGCGTGCCAGGCGTCGAGCTGTTCGCGCGTATGGGTAGCGAGCGGGCGCAGGGCAAAGGCGAGGAAGGCGTAGATATCGAGCCGCCCGGCCTTGTAGTCCTCGTAGAAGGCGCGGTTCTTGGCTTCGTAGTGCGCGCCGTCGACCGCACCCTTGGCGATGAGGAACTGGCCCCATTCGTAGTCGGAGTCGCCGGCGAGGAGGGTGTTGTCTAGATCGAAAAGGACGAGATTCATCAGGCGCAAGCTACATGGTTAACGTTACAGGATTTCAAGCACGCGGGGCCTGGCCGCGGTCGAGCCAGAATTCGCGCAATTCGTAGGCGCCCCAGATGGCCAGGGCGACATGGTCTTCGCGGCGGATGGTGCGCTCTTCCGGGGTGAGTTCGTCGAGCGGCGCGGCCAGCACGTAGAACGGATCGAGCACCTCATCGACGAAGTCTTCGTCCTTGCTGCCCGCGGGCAAGTTCCAGTCGCCCTCCCAGTGCTCCACCACCAGCAGGAAGCCGGCAGCCCACAACTGGGCATAGGGCGGGATGCCGGTCGCCTGCAGCCGCCCGGCCTCGGCCGGCGGCAGCTCGGCCAGCAGGCCGTTCCAGTCCATGATCAGCGGCGACAGCGCCCTGGGGTCGGTGAGATCCTCGATCGGCGCCGCCAGCGCGCGGGCGATCTCGTTGCGGCGACGCTCGAACAGGGCCAGAAAGCGTGCCGCGTCGGTTTCATTCTCGAATACCCCATCCAGGCCGTCATCGCGGTCGAGCAGCACCGGGAAATATTCCTCGGGGGGGATGGCGCGCGGGCTGCAGACCAGTGCGGTGACAAAGCCGTCCAGGCCCTCCAGCGAGACCGGCACGTCGGTGCGCTCGTCGATGAGGTCGACCAAGTCGGCGAGGGCGTCGATCTCGTCGTCGTTGAGCGGGGCGGTGGAGGATCTGGGTGCGGACATGGATTGGGCTCGAAGTAAGTGTGCGGACCTACGCATCGCGTAAAATCCGCCCATGAATTTTACCGCGCTGGGCCAGTCCGCATCACTGTTGCCCGAATCCTTTTATCTGATCGGCTGGCTGGGGCTGGCTTTCCTGGCCTGGCGCTGGCTGATGTCGGGCGACTGGCGCAGGCTTGCCGAGCCGGCCAAGCTGAACCTGTTTCTCGGTGCCACGGTGGCCGTGCTGGCGCTGTGGCAGATCCGCACAGGCATGAAGCCCGGGCTGGCGTTTCATCTATACGGGGTGGCGGCACTGACGCTGATGTTCGGCTTCTGGCGCGCCACCTTTTCCGCGGTGCTGATCCTGCTCGCGAACGCGGGCATCGTCGGCCTCGGCACCGCGTTGGCCTGGATCGCCTTCATCATCAAGAACCTCATCGGCGAGGACCAGAAGAAGAGCCTGCTG
>JBLMYH010000120.1:0-15202 GCA_050258175.1 Hyphomicrobiaceae bacterium | reverse complement strand
TTAAAAGTTACAGCCAAGACTGACAGTTGCTGTGCTCTGCGACCAGATCCACAAAACCGCCGTAATCCACGACATTGACTCCGTCCAGCACGCGCCCGGCCATGCCGCGCGCCGCCAGATCGGGACCGAGTGCGTAAATCTTGAGGTCAGCCGCTGCTGCCTGGATTTTCGCCGCTGCCGCGTTACCTGCCGTTGCCGCGTACACCGCGTCTTCGATCAGCAATACAGCAGAACCTTTGGTGGCCAGGCGCAGGCAGCTTTCCAGCGAACTGCGCTCCGTGGCCGATTTATTCACAATATGCAGCATGTCTATCCCCTTAGAAGCTGATAACGACGTCTTGCTCAGCCATGAGATTTGCCATCTCACCGACGGAGAGCACCGTCACGTCCACAATCAGGTCATCTTCGGTCAGGCCGCGTGCATCCAGCGACGCTTGGTCGACATACAGCTTCTCAATGTCGTAGCCTTCGAGTGCACGGTAGGTCTTGGAGAAGTCCTTGACCTCGATGCCCTTCGTGTCGACGCCCTTCATCAGCTGATACACACCGTCATCGGTGAAGACCATGCTCACGTCCTGATCGAAAGCGGCAGTAATCAGCACCACTTCCAAGCCTTCCAGCGCGTACACGGTCCCGTGCGGCGCCTTGCGGTTCAGGAACATGAATTTCTTGACGACACCGGAGCCGTCATCCATTTCGTCCATATCGCTCATCTCGTTATTCCTCAATCACCGAACGTCACGAGACGATCGTACTGAATACCCATTTCCACCAACTGTCCCAAACCGGAAATCCGGAAACCCGGGGCCAGAAGTTCGTCCTTGATGCCGCGGCGCAGCGCAGCGGCCACACACACAACGAGGTCAATGCCGTGGTCTTCGGCCAGCTTGGACCAGCGCGCGGTGACATTGCGGTCATCCTGCGGCGGCTCAGCCATGCGCGTCGAGTTGTTCACGCCATCATGGTAGAAAAAAATACGCGGAACTTTGTGACCCTTCTCGATCGCCGTACGGGCGAAGAGGTAGGCGGAGTCACTGGCCTCATGGTTGTAAGGCCCTTCGTTTACAAGAATGCCGAATTGCATGGCTAGGTCAAACTCCGAAAAATCCAGTCATTATTATCAAACACCCGCCGCAGCCAGGCCGCGGCGGAGTTGACAGCGTCCCGAACAGCTTAGAAGCGGATGTGCGCCGAAGCGTTCAGGTTGGCACGACCACCACGCCAGTTATCGATGTGATACTTGGTGAAGGGCAGGCCGGTCTTTTCGAAGAATGCGGGCCAGCCGATACGGTCGATCCAGTCGATCATGCGCTCCCAAGGCTTGCCGTCTTCCTTGTAGGTAGCCAGGATCTTCTTGACCACTTCGGCAACTTCCGGCCAGCGCGGCGCATTGTTCGGCAGACCCGAAGCGACCAGCTTGTGGAAGGTCGGCTTGGAGCGGGCGTTGGAGTTCTTGCCACCCACCCAGATCGCGATCTTGGAATGCTCGGGGTCGTTGATCTGCATCGGGGGGCAGGGCGGGAAGCAGGCGCCGCAGCAGATGCACTTCTTCTCGTCGACTTCCAGCGAGGGCTTGCCGTTCACCAGGGCGGGGCGGATCGCAGCCACCGGGCAGCGAGCAACAACGGAGGGACGCTCGCACACGTTGGCAACCAGGTCGTGGTTGATCTTCGGCGGCTTGGTGTGCTGAACGATGATGGCGATGTCAGCCTGGCCACCACAGTTGATTTCGCAGCAGGAGGTCGACAGCTTGACGCGGTTGGGCATCTCGCACTTGACGAAATCGTCGTACAACTCGTCCATCAGCGCCTTGACCACGCCGGAAGCGTCGGTGCCAGGGATGTCACAGTGCAGCCAGCCCTGGGTGTGCGCAATCATGGACACCGAGTTGGCGGTACCGCCGATGGGGTAACCCTTGTCGTTCAGCGCCTTGATCAACGGCTCGACCTTGGAGCCGTCGGCCACCATGTATTCAATGTTGGAACGCGCAGTGAAACGCACGAAACCGTCGCCAAACTGGTCAGCAATGTCAGCCAGCTCACGGATGGTGTAGTGATCCATCTGACGCTGGGTACCGGCCTTGACCGTCCAGATTTCGTCGCCGGACTCAGCACGGTGGTACAGGACACCCGGCTTCGGATGGCTGTGAAAAACCCACTTGCCATAGTTCTTCACCATCACAGGGTGCATGTAGGGCATCGGATCCGGTGCGCCGGATTCGATAGGCGGACGTAGTTCTGCCATGTTTTATCTCCAACTGATTTAATGCACGGACCCCAGCTCGCACCGAGGTCCGCGGTAAACGAAACTTAAGCGGCGGACTGCTTGTACTCGTTCCACTTCTCGACTTGCTCGTCCCAATCGTCGGAACGGAAGTAGGGATTGGAACGCGGCGCACTGATCATGTTGGGATCAACCGGGATATCCAGCCCCTCGAGGAAGTTGGTCAGACCGATACGCTCGATCATCTCGCCGGTGCGCTCGTGCTCCAGCGCGTTTTCCGCGAAGAAGTCGAGAATGTTGCGAGCCAGCTCGTTCAGCTTCTCGAAGTCCTCATCGGACTCCAGCTTCATGAACGGAATCACCACGGTACCCATCGAGGCACCGATCTTCAGCACACCCTTACCGCCCACCAGGATGGTCACGCCCTTGTCGTTACCGGGCAGCAGGCCGCCGGGGATAACGTTCAGGCAGTGCATGCAGCGCACGCAGTTCTTGTTGTCGATGCACAGGGTATTGCCGTCGCCCAGGTTGGCGGCGGAAACATGCTCGCCGGCCTTGAACTTGTCGCTCGGGACCAGGGTGATGGCCTTGGTCGGGCACTTGCTGATCACGTCGTTGACGAGATCGTTCATGCCGTGGGCCTTCATGTAGTCCTGAACCTGCGACTCGTTGACGCGGATGTTGTCGCGCCAGGTGCCGATGGTCGCCATGTCGGAACGCTGAATGGCGTTCATGCAGTCGTTCGGGCAACCGGAGAACTTGAACTTGAACTTGTACGGCAGGGACGGACGGTGCATGTCGTCCAGGTTGTTGTTGATGACGGTGCGCAGCGCCTTGGCTTCGTCATAACAGGAGTTTTCGCAACGTGCAGCACCCACGCAGGACATGGAGGTACGCAGCGCAGGACCGGCACCACCCAGATCGAAGCCCATTTCGTTGAATTCGTCGAAAGCCTTCTGGACGTTTTCGGTCTTGATGCCCTGGAACATGATGTCGCCGGACTGGCCATGGAACGCGATCAGACCCGAACCACCGGTTGCCGACCAGACGTCGCACATCTTGCGCAACAGGTCGGAGGTGTAATGCATGCCTGCGGGCGGCTGCACGCGCAGGGTGTGGAATTCGGCAGCCTCAGGGAACAGCGGCTGATGGTTTTCGTCCTTCAGCTCGGTGAAACGCGGGATCACGCCGCCACCGTAGCCGAACACACCAACCGTACCACCCTTCCAGTAACCGAACTTGGTCTTGTAGGACGTTTCCAGTTGACCCATCAGGTCAACCATCATGTCATTGTCCTTAGCCAGACGCTTGAGACCGGTTACGAAGCTCGGCCACGGGCCTTTCTCGAGCTCGTCCAGATTGGGCGTATCAATCATCTTCTTTGCCATAGTTTTCTCTCCTAGAACATTTCGAAATGCCCGCTCAGCCGATCGCTCAACGGTATCCCAACATCGTATTGAGTTGACGGCCGCGTCACCATCATTCTCATGGGTAAAACGATTACTCCATCGCGGTAGGTTCAAACCTACCCAAAAGGAGTAGATCCATTTCCCCAACGCGGTAATGCCTCATCTAGGCAAAGGGTGAGACATTACGTGGCCGCCACAGGAATCGATAAGAGTATTAAAATATTGTTGCAAACGCAAGCCCCTGTGCGAAGCAGGGTTGAAATAGCAAGCAACGCCCTTACAAAGCGTGTGTTGCTGTGCAACGCATCCAGATCAAATTGAAGCAACACGGATTGAGATTCCATGCCTGATATCACCCCAATAGAGAAGATGCGGCTCCCGTTTGGCGGCCAGGAAGTCGAGTTCCAGCACCTGACCCACGAATCGGGAGGCGTGCCGTTTCTACGCATCCGCATACGCGAGAACAAGCGTTTCACCATTTTCGACGTCGACCCGGTCAGCGCGCAAAAGTGGGGTGAGCTTATGCTGGCCTGGGCAAAGGACCACGCGGGAGATGCGCCGTGAGTTGGGCGGGCTGGCCTGAGAACAAGGTGGAAGAGTACGCGCCGCACATGATCGATCTGCAATTCGACCTGGCTGGCACCACCATTCCGGCCGACAACGCGCAGTTGATGTGCGAGGCATTGCTGCGTCTGCTCCCCTGGCTGGGCGAGGATAGCGGTACCGGCATCCAGCACCTCAAAGGTGCGGAAACCAACAGCGGCGATGCAACGCTCAATATCAACCGGCGCACCAAGCTGCTGATGCGCGTTCCCAAGACCCGGGTGGATGAGATGCAGCGATTGGTCGGACAGACGATCGATCTGGCGGGACACAGCCTGCAAATCGGCAGTTTCAAGACCCGGGGGTTCAACGCGTTCGCCAACATCTACGCGCACTTCGTTGACACGGGCAGTGCGTCTGAAGAACAATTCGTGCAGGACGTGATGCACGAACTGGACGGGCATTTCCAGTTGCGCTGCGGATTTATCTGCGGCAAGCAGCAAACCCTGCAAACAGCATCCGGGCCGATCTATGGCTACAGTCTGATGCTGCATGACGTGCCGCCACACAAGTCCCTGCAACTGCAGGACGAGGGCCTGGGACGCAATCGTTTGTTGGGCTGCGGGATTTTCATCCCGCACAAATCCATCGCGCCGGTGATGCCGGCCAACCATTAAACCCGCTGCCGGTTGTCCCGGCGATTCTTTAGTGACCAACCCGAAAGGAGTAAACATGTCTTATGTTGTAAATGGCGAAGAACTCGAAACTGGTGAAGAAGACTTCCTGCTGGAAGCCAACTTCAGCGACGACGTTCCCCCCGTCATCGCCGCGGCGGAAAAAATCACGCTGACTGACGAGCACTGGCAGGTCATTAACTACCTGCGCGACAAGTACAAGGAAGACGGCCAGACCCCCAATTTCCGTAACATGGTCGCCGAATTGAGCGACCTGCACGAAGGCGTGGACTGGAAGAAGAAGCTTTACGACCTCTTCCCCAACCAGCCCGCTCGCCAGGGCTGTCGCGTTGCCGGCCTGACCAAGCCTTACGGCAAGGGCGGCTACTGATAGCGATCAGAAGCCCCCGTTGGGCGGGCAGCGGGGAACCGCTGCCCGCTCCGACCTGAAGTTCATTTATCACGGCTCCAACCATGTTTTCCAATACCCTCGTTACCACTGAAGATCTGGCCGCCCACCTAGACGATCCCACCTGGGTCGTTCTGGACTGCCGTTTCACCCTCACCGACACCGAGGCAGGTCGTCAGGCGTACGAGAAAGCACACATCCCAGGTGCACGTTACGTGCATCTGGACGACGATCTTTCCGCTCCGCCCAGCGAAACCAGTGGGCGGCATCCGCTGCCCGATCCGCGGACGCTGACCGAAAAGCTGTGCGCGTGGGGCGTCGGAGTCAACAAGCAGGTTGTGGTGTACGACGACAGCTATGGCGCCATGGCAGGACGCCTGTGGTGGATGCTGCGCTGGCTCGGCCACCCCGGTGTAGCCCTGCTGGACGGCGGCTATCCCAAGTGGACGCGCGAAAAGCGCCCAGTCACCGCCGAGCTGCCGGCACCGCACAGGGGCGCCTGCGCCTGCCTGCCCGAGCCCACCCAGATCGTGACCGCAGACGAAGTCCTGCACGCGTCGCAGACAGGCGAACAAATCATCCTCGACGCCCGTCCGGACCGCCGTTTCACCGGCGAGTTCGAGCCTCTCGACCCAGTGGCGGGCCACGTACCTGGCGCGGTCAACTGGCAGTTCGATGAAAACCTCGATGTGGACGGCACCTTTTTGCCGCCCGAAGCGCTGCGCGAAAACTATCAGGCACTGCTGAAGGGCAAACCCGCCTGGCAGGTAATCCACATGTGCGGTTCCGGTGTGACCGCCTGCCACAACATTCTGGCGATGGAAATCGCCGGCCTTCCCGGTTCACGGCTTTACCCCGGCTCGTGGAGCCAGTGGATCACCGATCCCGCCCGCCCCGTCGCCACAGGAGAATAATCATGGCCATGCCCATCCGCGTCAAAACTGTCTGGTTCAAGAAGGACGGCGAGCGCAGCGCCGAAGAAATTGCCACCGCCGTCGCCACGACGACCTGGCGCGTCGCCGACAAGGCCGTGGACAATCTCGGCCGCGAAAACTACGACATCATCACCCCGGCGCGCGGCTTCAAGTTGATCGCCGAATTTCTCGCCTTCCTGGTGCATTACTGCGACCGCATGGCCTACGCCTCGCTGACGCCTGAGCGTCGCACCGCAGTGCTGCAGGCAGTCGCCAACCGGCTCGGCGAGATAATGGAAGAGAACATCATCACCATGGTCGGCCCCGACCCCACGCGCAACTACAAGGCGGAGTTCATCGATTTCCTCAACCGCCGCTTTGCCGACTATGCGGAATTCGAGTTTCCCGACGAAGAGAAGGCCAGTTTCCCCGCCCTGCGTTTCCTCGGCCTGCAGATTCGCGACGAGATGGGCGACAGCGACAAGACCTGGATCATGGACCAGATCATGGACATCGAAATGCCCGAGATGATGGGCACGGTGCGGAAGAGCTTCAAGGGCCTGCTGTCCGACGCGCCAGTCAAGCGCGGCTTCGGTTCGCCCGACATGCTGCCGCCGGAATAAGCCCTTGAGCGACTCGCCCTTCGATCTGGCCAACGAGTCCGGCTATCGCGCCTGGCGCGACGCCAAGCTCGCCGCCTACCCGCGCAGCGCCGCCGAACTGGTCGTGCCGCTGGCCGACCCGCGGCACCTGAGCGCGGACGAGCTCGCCGCGCTGGAATCGCGCTGCGCGCGCGCCAACATGGCGATCTACAGCGCGCCGCACCTGCCGGTGGCCGACAAGTCGATCCCCAAGCAGTTGGGGCTGCAACTCGGCCTCACGCGGCTGGAAGGCAACTACCTCGCCGACGAGGATGGACTGTCCAGCATTACTCCGGCCAGTGACGAAGGCAGCGGCGTGCGTGGCGACTTCATCCCCTATACGCACAAGCCGATCAACTGGCACACCGACGGCTACTACAATACGCTCGAGCGCCGCATACTCGGCATGACGCTGCACTGTGCGCAAGACGCCGAAACCGGCGGCGAGAACGCGCTGCTCGACCACGAGATCGCCTACCTCCAACTGCGCGACGTCAACCCCGACTATGTCGCCGCACTGATGCAACCCGATGCGATGACCATCCCCGCACGCATGGACGAGGACAGCGTCGCCCGCCCCGAGCAGAGCGGCCCGGTGTTCGCGATCGATCCCGCAGAGGGTTTTCTCTACATGCGCTACACCGCCCGCACCCGCTCGATCGTATGGAGAGGCGACGCTGTCACGCAAGCGGCGGTCAAGACCCTGGCCGACATTCTTGCCAGTTCGGAATACGTCCTCTCCGCCCGCCTGCGCCCCGGCATGGGCCTCATCTGCAACAACGTGCTGCATACCCGCAACGCATTCTCCGATTCACCCGACCGCCGCCGCCTGCTCTACCGCGGGCGCTATTACGACCGCCTGCGCTTCGACCTCAACAAAGCCCCCGCGCGCGCCGCTTAGGCAGCGGGTAAAGTAAAATAGCGGTCTTCTTTTTTCGGCCATCTGCCGTCATGCAGCTTCTCACGCTCGGGGTCAACCATCATACTGCGCCGCTCGCGATCCGCGAGCAGGTGGCGTTCGGCCCCGAAAAGCTGGTGCAGGCGCTGCACGAGTTGACGCAAAGCCAGCGCGCCTCGGAAGTTGCCATCCTCTCGACCTGCAACCGCACCGAACTGTACGTCAACACGCCATCTCCCGACGCCGTGGCGCAATGGCTGGCAGATTTCCATCACATCGAACGCCGCGAACTGGCGCCCTACCTCTATACGCTACCGCGCGAACAGGCGGCACAACATGCCTTCCGCGTCGCTGCCGGCCTTGATTCGATGGTGCTGGGCGAAACGCAAATCCTCGGACAGATGAAGCAGGCGGTGCAAGCCGCCGAGGACGCCGGCACGCTCGGCCTGCTGCTGCACAAGCTGTTCCAGCGCACCTTCTCCGTCGCCAAGGAAGTGCGCACCAGCACCGAAATCGGCGCCAACTCGGTGTCGATGGCCGCCGCCGCGGTGCGGCTCGCAGAACGCATCTTCCCCAGCGTCCACGACCAGGCCTGCCTGTTCATCGGCGCCGGGGAAATGATCGAGCTGTGCATCACCCACTTTGCCGCGCAGCATCCGCGCCGCATGACCGTCGCCAACCGCACGGCCGAACGCGCGCGCCCGCTGGCCGAGCGCTTCAATGCCGGGGTGATCCCGCTCACCGCGCTGCCCGATGAATTGCCAGCCTATGACATCATCATCACTTCCACCGCGAGCCCGCTGCCCATTCTTGGCAAGGGCATGCTGGAGCGCGCGATCAAGCAGCGCCGCCACCGTCCGATCTTCATCGTCGACCTGGCAGTGCCGCGCGACGTCGAGGCCGAGGTCGCCGACATGGACGATGTGTTTCTCTACAGCGTGGACGATCTGGGTCAGGTGGTGCGCGAAGGCATGGACAACCGCGTCGCCCAAGTGGCGCAAGCCGAGGCGATCATCGAAACCAGTGTGGAAAGTTTCATGCACTGGATGGAAGGGCGCCAACTGGTGCCGGTGATCCGATCGCTGCGCGACAATGCCGAGCGCCACCGCCGCCACGAAATCGAAAAGGCCGAAAAAGCGCTGGCGCGCGGCGACGACCCGCGTGCAGTGCTCGACGCGATGAGCCATGCGCTGTCCAACAAGCTGCTGCACGCCCCCACCCACGCGCTCAACCACGCCAACAGTGGCGAACGCGAGCAGTTCGTCCGCCTCATTAGCCAACTCTATGGGCTGCACCACGAATGAAGGCCTCGCTGACGGACAAGCTTGCTCGTGCTGACGAGCGGCTGGAGGAACTCGACGCCCTGCTGTCGCAGCCGGAAATCGCGGGCGACATGGAAAGCTACCGTAAGCTCACGCGTGAGCACGCCGAGCTTTCCCCGGTGGTGGCCTTATACCGCCGCTACAGGCAAGTCGAGGCAGACCAGAAAACCGCCAGCGAGATGCTCGCCGACGCCGAGCTGCGCGAACTCGCCGAAGCCGAACTCGCCGACGGTGCCGCGAAAATGGCGCGGCTGGAGAACGACCTGCAGGCCGCGCTCCTGCCACGCGACCCCAACGATGAACGCAACATCTTCCTGGAAATCCGCGCCGGAGCCGGCGGCGACGAATCCGCGCTATTCGCCGGCAATCTGCTGCGCATGTACATCCGTTACGCCGAACGGCAGGGCTGGAAAGTCGAGATCGTGTCGGAGAACCCCGGCGAGGTCGGCGGCTACAAGGAAGTCATCGTGCGCATCGTCGGCCAGGGCGCCTATTCACGGCTGAAGTTCGAATCCGGAGGCCATCGCGTGCAGCGCGTGCCAGAAACCGAATCGCAGGGCCGCATCCACACCTCGGCCTGCACGGTTGCGGTAATGCCGGAGGCCGACGAAGTCGGCGAAGTCGACATCAACCCGGCCGACCTGCGCATCGACACTTTCCGCGCCTCGGGCGCCGGCGGCCAGCACATCAACAAGACCGACTCCGCTGTTCGCATTACCCACCTGCCGACCGGTCTCGTGGTCGAATGCCAGGACGACCGCTCGCAGCACCGCAACCGTGCGCAGGCGATGAGCGTGCTGGCAGCACGCCTGAAGGACCGCGAAATCCAGGCGCAGCAAGCCGCCGAGGCCAGCACGCGCAAGAGCCTGATCGGCAGCGGCGACCGCTCCGACCGCATCCGCACCTACAACTTTCCGCAGGGGCGCATCACCGACCACCGCATCAACCTCACGCTGTACAAGATCGACGCGATGATGGACGGCGACCTGACGGAACTGCTCGATGCGCTGGCGGCCGAGCATCAGGCCGAACTGCTGGCGACGCTGGCAGGCGAGGGATAAAGCAATGAAGGGCGAGGTGCCCACCATCGCCGGGCTGCTTGACGACGCTACGCTACGGATCGCTGCGGCGCTCGGACTCGAAAAACGTGAGGCGCGGCTGGAAGCACGGGTTCTTGCTGCGTTTGCTTGGGGCGTCAGCCCGGCTTGGTTGATTGCGCACGACAACGAAGCTCCTGACCGGACGCGGTCGACCGCCTTTGCCGCGCTGCTTGAGCAGCGGCTGGCGGGAAAACCCGTCGCCTATCTGACGGGTGTGAGAGAGTTTTATGGGCGGCCTTTCCGGATCACGTCCGATGTTCTGATTCCGCGCCCGGAAACCGAGTTGCTGGTCGAACAGGCCTTGCTTCACCTGCCCGCGGGACGGCCGCTGCGCGTGCTCGACCTCGGTACCGGCAGCGGCTGTGTCGCCGTGACCATCGCACTGGAACGCCCCCACGCAATCATCATGGCAGTCGATCGTTCGTCCTCCGCACTCGCTCTGGCGCAACACAATGCAAATGCCCTGAATGCTAGCGTCCGCTTTCTGCAAAGCGACTGGTTCGCTGCGCTGGGCGGGGAACTGTTCGACCTCATCGTCGGCAATCCCCCCTACGTCGCCGCCACCGACCCCCACCTCTCACGGGGGGACCTACGCTTCGAGCCGATTTCCGCGCTGGCATCGGGCGGCGACGGCTTTCACGACCTGCGCCGGATCATCCAGAACGCCCCTGCCCATTTGGTCCCCGGTGGCTGGCTTTGGCTTGAGCATGGCTTCGAGCAGGGCAACCTCAGCCAACGCCTTATGCGCGAAGCAGGCATGCTGGAAATACAAACCCTGCCGGATGCGGCAGGCCTCCCCCGTATCAGCGGGGGAAAGTGTCGGAAAAATTTACACCCGCATAAAACTGGCGTAGGCTGAAAACATGAAGGCCACAGCCAGCGAACGTTTGCGGGGCATTGGTCGCGTCTGGTGCGATTCTTGCTGATATAAATTTACACGCTGATCAAGACCAATCAAGAGGCTCCCCATGCCGAACCCTCACGATTCCGAGATGCCTGCCTCCCTTGCCGAACAGGAATCCCATCCTGTTGATCTTGCGCGCCGCAAGCTCGGCATGGGCTTGGGCTTATCCGCAGTTATTACGCTTGCCAGCCGCCCCGTACTCGCCGGGCAATGCATGACGCCCTCCTCCGCGGCGTCCGGCAATCTGAGTACGCACGGGACCCCGCCTACCTGCGCCGGCCTGACACCCGCACAATGGGTGGGCACCGCCCCTGGCCAATATCCAGGTGGCAATGTCAGCTTCCACACCCCCACTCTGTCTGATCCAAACCTTAAGAATCTGAATGGCGTATTCATGCCCGGTATGAGGGCAAACTGGGGCAGCAACAATCTGAAGCAGGTAATGCAGGCGGCCGACAACAGCAACACAGGCAGCACCCCGAACCCGATTTCCGCGGAATTCGCTGCCGCGCTGCTTAATATCCGTGGCGGTTACGTTCCCGCCAATGTGCTGACGGAAATGCAGCTCATCGGCATGTGGAACGACTGGCTGGTCGACGGTATTTTCAACCCGATGGCCGGAGTTGACTGGGATGCCCAGAAAATCGTCGACTACCTGAGAACCCTGCAAGCCTGATCGGGTTTGGCACGCTTTCTCATCAAACCGTTTGGCCCGGAGGCTGTCGTTTTCGACAATGCTTCCGGGGACACGCACTATCTCTCGCCGCTTGCACAGGCGATCTATTCGATCTGCCTTGAACAGCCCGGCCTGGCCTGCGGCGAGATCGTTCCCCTCGTGGCCGCGCGCCTCGCAATTCGTCCCGAACCGGCCCTTTGCACCCAGACACAGGACATCCTGAGCCACCTTCACCGGATCGGACTCATCGACATGCGATGAAGCTGATCCAATTGTCCCCGGCAAATCTGCGGCAGCAATTGTCCGATTCCGGCGTGTGGCTTCGAACCGGGCCATTTTCGGTACGGATACACTCGAGGATCCCCAGCGTCGCCGAAGGACTGACCGATTTGTACGGACAGTTCGAGTTGCGAAACCCACGCGAGGCCTTCGCGGATTTCCACGTCTCAGTGAATGCGCCCAGCCCGCTACGCCGCTGGTTTCGCCCACAGGTAGATTTCTCCTTCGACGGGCAATTGCCATTCAAGCCGCTACCCTACGACCAGGCGTATCCGATGCTGGAGTGGGGCCTGAACTGGTGCGTTTCGATGCACGCGCATCAATTCCTCATCATTCACGCAGCAGTGGTGGAAAAGAACGGCGGCGCGGCCATCCTGCCCGCTCCCCCCGGGTCAGGGAAGAGTACGCTGACCGCGGGGCTGGTTCTCTCGGGCTGGCGGCTGTTGTCGGACGAACTCACCCTGATCGACCGCAAGACCGGCCTGATTCATCCGCTGCCGCGCCCAGTCAGCCTGAAGAACGAGTCGATAGACGTCGTCCAGGCCTTCAGCGCGGAGGCCTTCATCAATCGCCCGTCGCATGACACCGCCAAGGGAACGGTAGCCCATATGCGCCCCCCCAAAGAAAGCGTGCGTCGCCAGCACGAGGCGGCCCAGCCGGCATGGGTGGTTTTTCCGAAGTGGGCCGCTGGCGCCTCCACGCGACTGACACAGCGCTCTGCCGCGCAGACCTTCATGTTTCTGGCACAGAACGCCTTCAATTACAGCCACCTCGGCGCCGATGGTTTTCATGTTGGCACCCGCCTCGCTGATCAGGTTGCCTGTTACGACTTTAGCTACAGCCGGCTCGACGAAGCGGTGCGCACTTTTGACCGGCTTGCCGACACGTTGCCGCAGCAGCGGGCACCCTGAACATGCGCAAAGCCAACGACCTGCTGGTACGCACACTGCGCATGCCCAACCTTGCGGCACACTTGTCCCTCGCGCAATGGGACCTGCTGGTACGCCAGGCGCGACAGGCAGGGCTACTGGCCCGCCTGCATGATCGCTTCAACGAACAGGGACTGGCGGCCGGCATTCCCGAGCCGGCGCGCTGGCACTTCGACGCTGCGGCCACCCTCGCGCACAAGCAGCAGATCGCGGTGCGCTGGGAGGTAGGACAAATTCGCGCCGCGCTGTCTGCCCTGGATGGTCCGCTCGTCGTGATGAAAGGCGCGGCCTATGTGGTGTCCGGCCTGCCGGCCGCGCGCGGTCGACTGTTCAATGACATCGATATTCTGGTACCGCGCGGCCTGCTGAAACAGGTGGAAGCTGCGCTGATGCTGGCGGGCTGGCACGCGACCGGTTTGTCCCCTTATGACGAGCGCTATTACCGGCGCTGGATGCACGAGATTCCGCCGCTGCAGCATCTGCGCCGCGCCACGGTGATTGACGTGCACCACGCCATCCTTCCCGATACCGCACGCTATTTTCCCGACCCCGAAAAACTCCTCAGCCACAGCGTGCCTGTCGCCGGCATGCCCGGCGTGCATGTGCTCTCTGCCGAGGACCGGATCCTGCACTCGGCCACGCATCTGTTTCACGATGGCGAACTGCCACATGGCCTGCGCGACCTGACCGATCTAGATGTTCTGCTGCGCCACGAATCGGCTGCCCCCCATTTCTGGCCGCGCCTGGTTGCGCGCGCCGCTGAACTGCAACTGGGCCGTTCGCTGTTTTACGCGCTGCGCTATGCGCAACACTTCCTTGCGACCCCGGTGCCCGACGATATCTGGGACGGCCTGCGCCCGGTCGCTCCCGGCCCCGGACTGTTGCAGCTAATGGACAGTATCTTCAGCCGCGCGCTAGCCCCGGCTCACGCCAGTTGCAGCGATACGCTGAGCCCGCTCGCCCGCCAGGCGGCATACATCCGCGCACACTGGCTCAGGATGCCTGCGCATTTGCTTCTGCCCCACCTGTTTCACAAGGCTTTCATCAGTCCCTACCAGGACAGCGGCTCGCCTAAACCGGCTTGACGCGCGTCCCGGCACGCGTATAATTCCCGACTATTCCAGTCAAGTATTGTCCAGGAGCTCACCATGACCCCTCTCGATCGCATTCGTGACCAAGTCACCAGCAACACCGTCGTGCTCTATATGAAAGGCACACCCCAGTTTCCGCAATGCGGCTTTTCGTCGCGCGCAGCGCAAGTGCTGCAGGCCTGCGGGGTAAAGGATTTTCTGGCAGTCAACGTGCTGGCCGATCCGGAAATTTTTGAAAACCTGAAGTACTACGCCAACTGGCCGACCTTCCCGCAACTTTACGTCAAGGGCGAACTGATCGGCGGCTCCGACATCATGATCGAGATGTATCAGAAGGGCGAAATCCAGAAATTGCTGGAAGAGGCACAAGCGGCCTGATCTTTCGCAGCGCGCAAAAAAAGCCGACCCACGTCGGCTTTTTTGTTGTGCGGAACCCGCCGTCTGAGCGGGTGACTATTTGGCGTCCTCGGCTTCGGATTCTGCATCCATCCCGAGTTCGTGGATTTTCCGGGTCAGGGTGTTGCGGCCCCATCCGAGCAAGTGTGCTGCCTCGATCCGCCGCCCCCCGGTGTGGCGCAGCGCAACCTCGATCAGCGTTTTTTCATAAGCCTGGGTAAGTTCGTCCAGGATCGCCGCCTCGCCGCGCGCCAGACGCGCGCTTGCCTCGGCGGCCAGCCCCTGGAGCCAGTCCCCGCCGCTTTGCTCGACTGTCCCCTGCATCAGATCGGAAGGCAAATCGCCCACCTCGACGACTTGGCCGGGCGCCATCACGGTCAGATAGTGGCTAACGTTTTCGAGTTGGCGTACGTTGCCGCTCCAGGGCAGATTGACCAGCGTCTTCAGCGCGGCGTCGGATACACCCTTGGTCTCCATCCCTAATTCACGCGCGCTTTTCTGCATGAAATGGCGCACCAGCAAGGGAATGTCCTCACGGCGCTCACGCAGCGGCGGCAGGCGCAGACGGATCACATTGAGGCGGTGAAACAGGTCTTCGCGAAACAGCCCCTCGCGCACCCGCACTTCGAGATCCTGGTGCGTGGCGGCAATGACCCGCACGTTGACCTTGATCGGCGTATGCCCGCCGACCCGGTAAAACTGGCCATCGGCCAGCACGCGCAGCAGCCGGGTCTGAAGTTCCGCCGGCATGTCGCCGATTTCGTCCAGAAACAACGTGCCACCATCGGCCTGCT
>JBLMYH010000119.1:0-4268 GCA_050258175.1 Hyphomicrobiaceae bacterium | reverse complement strand
GCGGCGTCGGTATCCGGAAAATGGCGCCCGATGTCGCCCAGCCCGGCGGCGCCCAGAAGCGCATCGCAGATGGCGTGCAGCAGCACGTCGGCATCGGAGTGCCCGGCCAGCCCCATCTCATGCGGGATGTCGACCCCGCCGATGACGAGCTTGCGGTTGGCGGCGAAGGCGTGCACATCGAAGCCGTGGCCGACTCTGAAGTCATTCATTCAGCTTCCCCAGAATCAGGCTTGCCAGTTCGAGATCCTGCGGATACGTGACCTTGAGGTTGCGGCTGTCGGACTCGACCAGCTTGGGCTGCAGCCCAAGTTGTTCGATGGCCGAGGCTTCATCGGTCATATCACTGCCAGCTGCGCGCAGCGCTTCGGTGAGCTTGCCATGGCGGAACATTTGCGGGGTTTGCGCCTGCCATAGGCCGGCACGCGGCACGGTCGCCTCGACCCGTGTACCGGACGCCGTATCGGTAGCGGCGCGCTTGAGGGTATCTGCCACCGGAACGGCAAGCAGACCGCCAACGGGATCATCCGCCACTTCATCCAGCAGCTTGCCCAGCATCTCGTCCGGCAGACAGGGCCGCGCGGCATCGTGCACCAGCACCCAATCGTCGGCGCCGCAGACTTCAGAGATCACCTCGAGACCGTTCAGCACCGTCTGGGCGCGGGTGGCGCCGCCGCAGCGCAGCACCTCGATGCGCTCTTCCCAGCCCTGCCATTCGTAGTTGTTCCAGCGCTTGTCGGTGGGGGAAAGCACGACAAAGATCCTCGTGATACGGGGCTCGCGTGCCAGCACCATCATCGCGTGCGCGATCATCGGGACCGAATTGAGCGGCATGTACTGCTTTTCTATGCTGCCGCCCATGCGTGAGCCCGAGCCGGCCGCGGGAATCAGTGCGTAAAAATTCATGCCTCGCCTCCGGGCGCCAATACATCACGGTTGCCGTTCGATTGCATCGAAGACACGAGTCCCGCACGCTCCATGTCCTCGATCATGCGCGCGGCGCGGTTGTAGCCGATGCGCAACTGGCGTTGCACCGACGAGATCGACGCGCGGCGCGATTTCAGCACATAGGCCACCGCCTGGTCGTACAACGGATCGGCTTCCGCACCGGCCTCGCCGAACTCGCCGCCCCCCTCACCCGACTCCTCGGGCGATTCGAGCACGCCTTCGATGTATTCCGGCTCGCCGAGCGCTTTCAGGTAATCGACCACGCGATGCACCTCGTTGTCCGACACGAAGGCGCCGTGCACGCGCTGCGGCAGCCCGGTGCCGGGCGGCAGGTAGAGCATGTCGCCCTGCCCCAGCAGCGCCTCGGCGCCCATCTGGTCGAGGATCGTGCGCGAGTCGATCTTGGACGACACCTGGAAAGCGATGCGCGTCGGGAAGTTGGCCTTGATAAGGCAGGTGATGACGTCGACCGACGGCCGCTGCGTCGCCAGGATCAGGTGGATGCCGGCCGCCCGAGCTTTCTGGGCCAGCCGCGCGATCAGCTCCTCGACCTTCTTGCCGACCACCATCATCAGGTCGGCGAGCTCGTCGATCATCACCACGATCATCGGCATGGTTTCCAGCGGCTCGGGATTGTCCGGCGTCAGGCTGAACGGATGCGTCAGCGGCGTGCCGGCCTTCTTGGCGTCGCGCACCTTCTGGTTGTAGCCGGCGAGGTTGCGCACCCCCACCGCCGACATCAGCTTGTAGCGCCGCTCCATTTCGCCGACGCACCAGTTGAGCGCGCTGGCAGCCTGCTTCATGTCGGTGACGACCGGTGCCAGCAGGTGCGGGATGCCCTCGTAGATCGACAGCTCCAGCATCTTGGGATCGACCATGATCATGCGCACCGCGCTCGGGTCGGATTTGTACACCAGCGACAGGATCATCGCGTTGACGCCGACGGACTTGCCCGAGCCGGTGGTACCGGCGACCAGCAGGTGCGGCATCTTGCCGAGGTCGGCCACCACCGGGTTGCCGGCGATGTCCTTGCCGAGCGTGACGGTCAGGGGACTCGCGCTGTCGTGGTAGGCCTTGGAGCCGAGAATTTCGGAGAGGCGCACGATCTGCCGCTTCGGATTGGGAATCTCAAGCCCCATGGTGTGCTTGCCGGGGATCGCCTCGACCACGCGGATGCTGATCACGGACAGCGTGCGCGCAAGGTCCTTGGCCAGGTTGACGATCTGGCTGCCCTTCACGCCGGTCGCCGGCTCGATCTCGTAGCGCGTGATGACCGGGCCGGGCGAGGCCGAGACGACCTTCACCTCGACACCGAACTCGGCGAGCTTGCGTTCGATCATCAGCGAGGTGAATTCCAGCGCCTCGGGGCTCGCGGTTTCCACCGCCTCGTCGGCCGGATCGAGCAGATGCAGCGGCGGCAGGGGCGAATCCGGCAGGTCGGAAAACAGCGGCGCCTGCTTTTCGGTGACGGCGCGCTCGGACTGCGGTATCTCCTTCACCACCGGCTCGATCCGGATCGGCGCCGCTTCGACGCGCTTCTTCTTCTCCACCGAGACTTTCGCTTCACGTTTCTGCTGCGCCACCTCGCCCAACTTGCGGTCGCGATAGGCCTGCCAGGTGTGGATCGATTTCCACCAGGTCCACTCCACGCCCGCGCCGGTGCGCTCGGCCATGCTGAGCCACGACACGCCGGTGAACAGGCTGAACCCCACCGCCATCAGCAGCAGCAGGATCAGCGAACCACCGGTGAATCCGAACAGCGCGCCCACAGCTGCACCCAGGCCCGCACCCGCGACACCGCCATGCGCGTCCGGCAGGGACACCGCCCAGTGCCAGGTGCGCAGCCATTCGATGCCGGTGCTGGCAAGCAGCAACAGGCCAAACCCGCCCAGCCTGAACCAGCGCTGGCGCCCGCCTGCCAGCGGGGGTTCATCGAGATGACGGAAGATGTGAACGACATAGGCAGCCGCCAGCACCACCCACCACCAGGCTGACACGCCGAACAGCATCAGCAGTAGATCTGACAGCCAGGCGCCGATGCGCCCGCCCAGATTGCGCAACGGACCGCCGTCGCCGGTGGTGCTGAATCCAGGATCGGCCGTGCTGTGGGTGAGCAGGATGGCCGCTAGCAGCAGCGCCGCGCAGCCCGCCAGCAAGGCGCGGGCTTCGCGCAGCAGCCGTTGCATTCGGGGCGACAAGGGGGTCGAGGAACGGGAAGCGGAACGCGCCATGGGAACTCAAGCAGCAAAAGTGCCCAGATTATCCCGGATAATCCATGAGGACGCGAGACGATGAGGTGAGTCGGTTCAGGCATTTGCCTGACTGATCGTTCGGATGAATACCGGGCCGGCAGCATGGAAATGCTGTCGCCAAACATTGGTTAGAATAGTCCGTTTTCCCCCACAGCTGATTACAGACATGAGCACCGTACACCACAAACTCATCATCCTCGGTTCCGGCCCCGCCGGCTATTCGGCTGCCGTATATGCTGCGCGCGCCAACCTCTCGCCGGTCGTCATCACCGGCATGCAGCAGGGCGGGCAACTGATGACCACCACCGATGTCGACAACTGGCCGGCCGACGTCGACGGCGTGCAGGGTCCCGAACTGATGGACCGCTTCCAGCGCCACGCCGAGCGCTTCAAGACCGAAATCATCTTCGACCAGATCCACACCGCGAAGTTGACCGAAAAGCCGTTTACCCTGATAGGCGATTCCGGCACCTATACCTGCGACGCACTGATCATCGCCACCGGCGCGTCGGCCATGTACCTCGGCCTGCCGTCCGAGCAGACGTTCATGGGCAAGGGCGTGTCGGGCTGTGCCACCTGCGACGGCTTCTTCTACAAGAACCAGGACGTCGCCGTCATCGGCGGTGGCAATACCGCGGTCGAAGAAGCGCTGTATCTCGCCAACATCGCACGCCACGTCACCCTGGTGCATCGTCGCGACACCTTCAAATCGGAGAAGATTCTGGTCGACCATCTGATGGAGAAGGTCAAGGAAGGCAAGATCAGCCTCGAACTCGACCACACGCTGGACGAAGTGCTGGGCGACAAGACCGGCGTCACCGGCATGCGCATCAAGAGCACCAAGGACGGCGCGACCAAGGACATCGCGCTCACCGGCATCTTTATCGCCATCGGCCACAAGCCCAACACCGGCATCTTCGAAGGCCAGATCGATCTTGAAGGCGGCTACATCGTGACGAAGGGGGGCAACAAGGGCAACGCCACTGCCACCAGTATCGAGGGCGTCTTCGCCGCCGGCGACGTGCAGGACCACATCTACCGTCAGGCCGTCACCAGCGCCGGCACCGGCTG
>JBLMYH010000118.1:0-6995 GCA_050258175.1 Hyphomicrobiaceae bacterium | reverse complement strand
GCGATCTTGCGGTCGCCTTCCTTCTTGTCCATGCCGAAGGCCAGTGCGGCTGCGGTCGGCTCATTGATGATGCGCTTGACCTCGAGGCCGGCGATGCGGCCGGCGTCCTTGGTGGCCTGGCGCTGGCTGTCGTTGAAGTAGGCCGGAACCGTGATCACGGCTTCGGTGACTTCCTCGCCCAGGTAGTCCTCTGCGGTCTTTTTCATCTTGCGCAGGGTTTCGGCCGAGACCTGCTGCGCGGCCATCTTCTTGTCGCGCACTTCCACCCAGGCGTCGCCGTTGTCGGCCTTGACGATCTTGTAGGGCATCAGGCCGATGTCTTTCTGCACTTCCTTCTCTTCGAAGCGGCGGCCGATCAGGCGCTTGACCGCGAACAGGGTGTTCTTCGGGTTGGTGACAGCCTGGCGCTTGGCCGGCGCGCCGACCAGGATTTCGCCGTCTTCGGTGTAGGCGACGATCGACGGCGTGGTGCGCGCGCCCTCGGCGTTCTCGATCACCTTCGGCGTGCCGTTTTCCATAACCGCCACGCAGGAGTTGGTGGTGCCCAGGTCAATGCCAATAATGCGTCCCATGATGCGTTCCTTCTAAAAGAGATTGAATTGATTCAAATGTGGGGGAGGTAGGGCCAATTTCAATAAGGCAGCTTCAATCCTTGCCCTTGGCGACCATCACCAGCGCCGGCCGCAGGGTGCGGTCGTGCAGGCGGTAGCCTTTCTGCAGCACGGTGACCACGGTGTTGGCCGGCTGGTCCGACTCGACCATCTGGATGGCCTGGTGCTGGTGGGGATCGAATTTCTCGCCCAGCGGGTTGATGTCGTTCAGGCTGAACTTGCCGAAGGCGGCAACCAGCTGCTTCAGGGTCAGCTCGACGCCGTCCTTGAGGTTTTCAACGCTCGGCGACTCCACTGCCAGCGCGGCTTCCAAGCTGTCCTTGACCGCCAGCAACTCGTTGGCGAAGTTCTCGACCGCGAACTTGCGCGCCTTGTCCACGTCTTCCGCCGCGCGGCGGCGCATGTTCTCGGTTTCCGCCTTGGCGCGCAACCAGGCGTCATGATGCTCGGCTGCCTGCAGCTCGGCCGCTTTCAGCAGCTCCTCCGGGCTGGGCATGCTGTCCTTTTCAGGAGGGGTGGCGGGTTTGGCTTCGGTGTTGCGTTCGTCCTGCATGTGGGCTCCCAATTGGTTCTCGCGGAAAACTGGGGGCGAATGACCCGCATTCAAGGGGTGTGGGGCGTTTTTTCTGCCGCAACGGCGTCAGGCAGGGGATTTCAACTTCAATTTGCCGCACGGAGGCGCTTCCGGTATGATGCGCCGCTCTCGGAGAGGTGGATGAGTGGTTTAAGTCGCACGCCTGGAAAGCGTGTTCAGGATAATATCCTGACGGGGGTTCGAATCCCCCCCTCTCCGCCAGATTTACTTTTCAGATTCCCTTTCCCCACACGCTCAGCCCTTGGCACTGATGGCTCAAGGGCCGCCGGGCGCGGCGTCGACGCTGCCGTTGAATTCGGCAGTAGCCATTTAGCTGCATCGAATGTGCGCTAGGTTCCTCGTGTTTTGGGCGCGGTGAAATTCGTGGCGCGAACGATCGCGCGCGCCGCTCAGCGGGGTCATTGGCCAGGCGCCGGGGCTGCCCGGTACGCCCGTTATAGGCCGGTGTTCCGGCGCCGCGCCAGCGCGCCCTGTGCGAATGCTTCCAGCAACTGTTATCCGCTGTGCGAATTGTTACCCCCACGCTGCGAATGACTTCTCCGCCATGACCTGAGCAGCGTCGACTCCCCATGATGGGACCTTGCCATGGCGGGCGAAGAACAGTGTCTTGTATTGCATCTTGAGCATGTAAGGGACGCGGCCCATCTTCAGTACGGCAGTATCGCCGCCGTACCAGGTGTTGGAGTGGATATAGAATGCATGGTGCTTGCCCATATCCCCGATGCACAACACCACCGGTTGCAGTTTTTCGTTGGCACGCTCCTCACTCATCACCCCGAGATCCTTGGCGATCTGCCTGCCGACAATCTCGCACTGCTGGTGACCAATTGACCCCAGTTTGGGTACCGTCACCGCTGCGACATCTCCGGCAGCGAAGACCTGGGGGTAATCTGGATTTCGCATCAACAGGTCGGTGATGACGAATCCTTCGCTATCGGTGATGGGCAGATCGCGCAAGAAGTCATGCGACACCCAGTCGGGGAAGATGATCTTCACCTCTGCTTCAAGAGACTGTCCACTGGTAAATTCAATGCCATCCTTGGTAAGACGGGCGATATCCTCGGTCTTGTTCATGTAACCGAAGCCCATGCCGCTGGCGATGCCCAGTAATTCATTAACCACGGTCACACCGGCATCTTCGGCGATAAGCTCCGCTGGGGTAAATACGGTAATGTTCTTCGGTCCACCCTTGCCATGCTCCTGTAACCAGGTAGCAGCGGACAGCATCGTTTCTACTGGCGGTCCCTCGCAGGCCGCTTCGGCGATAGGAATTTTCCCGCCAGGATAGGGTTCCAGGCCATTGGCTCCATCGCCCTGATGAAAGCGGGCCGAGCCGATGGCAATGTGCCCTCCTTGATACTCTTCATGCAGATAGCGACGAAGCCGGTTGCCATGATAGGTGTCCGAGAGGGTATGACCATATTCGGAAAACCCCTCAATCCTGTCATAAGCAAGACGGCTGCCGATGGCTATTACCAGATAGTCGTAATGGAGAGCGTGGGTTTCGCTGCCAGGACGTTCGCTCGGGATGTAATCGACCTGTTGGCTAACAGGGTCGATGCCCGTCACTTCACCTTGCAGAAAACCGATACCGTCATCATTAAGGGGCTTAATAATGTCCATGAACATGCTCAACGCAGGGTCGTGGTTTGCGAACACTTCGGCAGGGATGTTGGGGACGAATAATAGGTTTGATTTTTTGTCGACAACCGTAATATCGACGCGCTCACCGGCGTATTCGCGGATCTTTTGTGCACTGCCCAAGCCGGCAAAGTTGCCGCCGAGCACTACAACATGCGGTTTGTGATTGGTGGCCATTGTGCACCTCCATAAAGTTGCGTATTTGCGTGTACCTCCTCTGGTTAACGTATAGTCTTTATAGTTCACTATAAATAACGCACTCTAAGTATTTTTTATTGGGCAGCTCTTTTCCAGTCCTTATCCGTTGCGAATGCGAACGGTCCTGCGAGAAAAATTTAGCTTGGGGGCATCGAGCAGCGGCGCCGACGTTCACCAATTGCTCGTGACGGTTCGCCGGCCTGGACGCCCCAGACATAGCCGGCAGCGAAAATAAATTAGAATGCCAGACTTGTGAAATCTCGAGCTTCGGAAGCCTGTTGATGCGGTCTGACGGAGGCATGTGTCCCTTCATTCCGCCAACGCTAAGCGACCATACAAATATAGCAATGCCCAAACACGCTTACCACGGCAGGCTTTCCGTTGTTGTTCCTGTCAAGAATGAACAGGACAATGTTGAACCGCTAGTGCGCGAAATTGCGGCGGCGTTGTCCGGCGATACCACGTTCGAGATCGTCTACATCAACGATGGCAGTACCGATGCCACGCAGCTGCGGCTGGATGCGCTGAAAGCCGAATTCCCCATGCTGCGGGTGATCCGCCATCGCGCTTCATGCGGTCAGAGCCGGGCGGTGACGACGGGCGTGAACGCGGCACGCTATGAGTGGATCGCGACGCTCGACGGGGACGGCCAGAACGACCCTGCCGATATTCCCGCGTTGCTCGCCAAACTGGGCGATCCGGCGCAGCCGCCCAATCTGGAGTTGCTCGCAGGGTGGCGTGCGCGGCGCAACGACACCTTGTTGCGTCGCTTGTCGTCCAGGATTGCCAATGGCGTGCGCTCGCGCATGCTGAAGGACAATACGCCGGATACCGGCTGCGGCCTCAAGGTGTTTGCCCGCGAGACGTTCCTGCAGCTCCCCAATTTCGATCACATGCACCGTTTTTTGCCGGCGCTGGTGATGCGCAATGGGGGCGCCGTGGTATCGGTCCCGGTGCACCACCGTGCGCGCGAGCGCGGCACTTCAAAATACGGTGTGCACAACCGCCTGTGGGTGGGCATTGTCGATCTCTTCGGCGTGGCCTGGCTGCAGCGACGGGTGCGCCTGCCCGTCATCGAGCCCGATTCCGACCTTTAAATGAAGGCGCGCGTCATCGTCAAAGGCCTGGCGCTGATGTTAAGCCTCGCGCTCCTGGGCTACCTGTTCAAGACCAGCGACCTGGGCAGCAGTCTCAATCAGGCCTGGATCGATGCGCGGGTGCGGGGCCACGGCGTCAACGGCGCCTTGCTGTTCCTGCTGATGGGCGGCGTGTTCACGGCCATCGGTCTGCCGCGCCAGGTCATCGCCTTTCTCGGTGGTTACGCCTTCAGTATCGGCTTGGGTACGTTGCTCGGAACGCTGGCGGCGCTGCTGGGCTGCATGTTGAGCTTCAGTTATGCGCGTCTTCTTGGCAAGGAGCTGTTGCGTGCGCGCCTGGGCGAACGCGCCGGACGGTTCGACCGCTTCATCCACGACCACCCTTTTTCCATGACGGTGCTGGTTCGTCTGCTGCCGGTGGGGAATAACCTGCTGACCAACCTCGCGGCAGGGATTTCCAGCATTCACCCGGGGGCTTTTTTCTCGGGCTCGCTGCTTGGCTATCTGCCGCAAACGCTGGTATTTGCGCTGGTAGGCAGTGGGGTCCAAATTGCACCTGCCCTGAAACTGGCGCTTGCCATCGGCTTGTTTCTGATATCGGGGGCGCTGGGTGCCTACCTTTACCGACATTTCCGTCACGGGCAGAGTCTCGACGCGCAGATCGATGACGCACTGGATGAAACGGATAGCGATGATCATGAACCCACAACACAATCTTGATTCCTCCGGCCGTAGCTCGTTGCTGTTGAGCTTGCTGCTGCTGGCTGCGCTGGCTGCCGTGGCACTGCTGACGCGCTCGCTGACCCCGATCGACGAGACCCGCTACGTCAGTGCAGCATGGGAAATGTGGCTGCGTGGCGACTTCCTGGTGCCGTTCAAGAACGGCGCACCTTACAGCGACAAGCCGCCTTTCATGTTCTGGATGTTCCAGGCCGGCTGGGCCTTGTTCGGCGTCAACGACTGGTGGCCACGCCTGGTGTTGCCGCTTTTTTCTGCCGGCGGGCTGGTCCTGACTTACAGCCTCGGCCGTCGCCTGTGGCCGCA
Source organism: Hyphomicrobiaceae bacterium (assembly GCA_050258175.1). Taxonomy (GTDB): domain Bacteria; phylum Pseudomonadota; class Gammaproteobacteria; order Burkholderiales; family Thiobacillaceae; genus Thiobacillus. The sequence goes on along the minus strand of JBLMYH010000118.1, from coordinate 1,809 downwards.
GCACGCGGGTCTTGGCGGGCAGGCGGCGCTGGTGCTGGTCAGCGCGCTGCTGTGGATCGTTTTTTCCACCTCGGTCATGTTCGACGTGATGCTGGCCCTCTGGGTGCTGATCGGCCTGCACGGCGTGCTTTCTGCCACCGGGGGAAAGCGCAGCGGCTTTGCCCTGCTGGGCGTCGCGATCGGCATGGGGGTACTGACCAAAGGACCAGTCATCCTGCTGCATCTCTTGCCTGTCGTCGCGCTGGCCCCGTGGTGGAATCCGGGCCTGCGGTGGGGCCGCTGGTTCGGCGGGACGCTGCTGGCGGTGCTGCTTGGCGCAGCAATCGCACTGTCGTGGGCGCTTCCAGCCGGTTTTTCCGGGGGTGAAGCCTATCGCAATGCGATCTTCTGGGGGCAGACCGCCAACCGTATGGTCGAGTCGTTTGCGCATCGGCGGCCGTTCTGGTGGTATGTGCCCTTGTTGCCGCTCTTGCTGTTTCCCTGGTTCGCCTGGCCGTCGTGGTGGAAGGCCCTGGCGCATCACAGCCATGCGGGTCTGGATCGCGGTTCGCGCTTTTGTCTGGCGTGGATGCTGCCGGTATTCGTCGCCTTTTGTTTAATCAGCGGCAAGCAGCCGCATTACCTTGTGCCCCTGTTCCCCGCTTTTGCGCTGCTGACGGCGCGCCTGCTGGTGGCGCGTGCGGACACCCGTGTCGGCCTGCCAGCATTGCTGGCGGCGTTGCTGGGCGGGGCGATGGTTCTGGCTGCCAGCGGTCAGTTTGCGGCGCTGCAGAAGCAGGTGGCGATGTTGCCGCCGGCCTGGCCGGGCGTGGTCTTGATTGCACTGGCGCTCGTGGCATGGCTGGCGGGACGGCGTGGTATGGCGCCGGTTCCGAATCTCGCACTGCTCGGTGCGGCCATGCTGGCGCTGGTGCAAGTGGACGCGATGTCTTCGCTCAAACCCATGTACGACGTCAAGCAGATGGCCTTGGCGATCAAGCAGGTGCAGGACGAAGGACGGCCGGTTGCGAATATCGCGACCTACCACGCGCAATACCAGTTCCTCGGCAGGCTGAAAACGCCTCTGGTGGAAGTGACCGGGGCGAGCGCGATGCAATGGCTTGCGGCCCACCCGGAAGGCTATGCCGTGGTGTATTTGGACAGCCGCCACAAGCTGGCCACGATTCCCGCGCGCTACAAGCAGGCTTATCGCGGAGGCGGGGCTTTTCTGGTGGACGCGCGGACTGCGGCCGAACTACTGGCCGCTCAGGCAAAATAACGGGGCTTAAGCCTCGGCGTCGCGCTGCGGCAGCACTACTTCGCGGGAAGGCGAAATGGTCGAGATGGCGTGCTTGAAAATCATCTGGGCAGCCTGATCCTGACCCTTGAGCAGCACCACAAACTGATCGAACGACTCGATTCGTCCCATTAGCTTGATCCCGTTGACGAGAAACACCGACACCGGAATGCGCTCCTTGCGCAGGGTGTTGAGGAAAACGTCTTGCAGGTGGTTGTATTCTTTGGCCATGGTCGGCTCCCTATCAGGTGAAGGCGGGGCGAGGCCCCGCTTAATATTATTAGCGGATTACTCGATTTTTGCACCGCTACGTACTGCCGTGATGGCGTCGCGGATGCGCTGTTGCTGCAACTGCTTGACGATTTCGCCGCGCACGGCGTCGAGCGGCGGCAACTTGGGCGTGCGCGTGTCATCTAGACGGATGATGTGATAGCCGAACTGCGTCTTCACCGGTGTTTGGGTAATCTCGCCTTTCTTCAGGCCGGCCAGCGCCTCGGAGAACTCGGGGACGAAGGCGCGCCGATCGGACCAAT
>JBLMYH010000117.1:0-7667 GCA_050258175.1 Hyphomicrobiaceae bacterium | reverse complement strand
GAGCGCCGGCGCCGACGCCACGCCGACGCTACATTTCTCTTCTGGCGTACCGGTATGCTGGCCTTGTTGGCCGCTGTGACGCTCGGATTTGTTCTGGTCTTCAGCCATGACGAGGGCTTGCGAGGCCGCATCGAACTCGCCATGGGGCTCGCGATGTTGGTCGGTTTTTTCGTGTCGGTGATCAACGGTATGTTCTACAAGATCGTGCCGTTCCTCACTTGGCTGCATCTGCAGCAGCGGGTGGCGTTTCCGCCTAATATGAACCAAGTAATCACCGAACGTGCCATGCGTGGGCAGTTGTGGCTGCACTGGGCCGCACTCGGTGCCCTGGCGGCGGGGCTGGTATTTGCGCCGATGTTGATCGTGGGTGGATTGCTCTTTGCCGCGTCCTGCGCTTGGCTCGAACTGAACCTTACCGGAGCGGCACGACTCTACCGGCGCATGAGTCGAGGGGTTGCATCGGTGCCTTGAAGGAGTCCGGCAAATCAGGATTCGTACTCGCGCAGCCGCTGCAGATTGTGGATCTCGATATGGCGGCCCCGCACGCTGATCAATCCGCTCGTAGTGAGGTCATGCAGGATGCGCGAGAACGTTTCCGGAGTGAGATTCAGGCGAGAGGCGATTACCTGCTTGCTGGTGGGCAGTTCGCATTCGATGCTGCCGGCACTGTCGACGTCCCCACATTGCTGCAATAGGTAGCCGATTAGCCGCTGAGCACTGGAACGCAGCGACAGGGACTCCACATCCTGAACCAGTGAGTGCAAGCGCATGGAGAGTCCGGCCAGCATATGTCGGGCGAACGACACGTCACGCTCCAGCAACTCGAACACGGCATTGCGGCTGACATGGAGTAGAAGCGTGTCGGCCAAGGCTTGAGCGAAGACCGGGTAGGGCCGGTCCATGAACATCACCGCCTCGCCGAAGGTCTGCTGCGGGCCGAGGATGTCTACTACCTTCTCGTTGCCCTGGGCCGAGGAGAATGCGAGTTTGACCTGTCCCATGACAACGACGTGGAAGCCCTTGGGCGGATCGCCCTTCTGGAACAGCATTTCGCCCTTCTGCAGCCGTCGTTCGCGCGTCGCTGCGGCCAGCTGATTGATCTGCTCCAGGCTGATCTCCTGGAACATGGGCACGCGTTTGAGAATGGCGGGGATGTCAATCTTTTCGTGGGGTATGACGGTCATCGGTGCGCGCATGCGTTTGCTCGTGTGGTGGCGCGAAAAACATACCACGGTTCGGCGTCGTCGCGTAAATCGCGTACCGCTGCGCGCGGCATCGGCCGATGTCTAGCATGGTTCTACGGATATTCCGGCAGTGGGCGCTGACGTTGCGTTCGAGCCTACACTGCGGCCGCGCGCCGATCGCCACGGATATGCAATGCTTTATGCCCTGCTGAAATCCCTCCATGTGACCTGCGTTGTCCTGAGCGGCGGCGGCTTCTTTCTGCGCGGACTGTTGATGCTGCGCGAATCGCCCATGATGCGCGCACGATGGGTTCGCATCGTGCCGCATGTCGTCGATACCTTGCTTCTCGCCAGTGCCATCGGACTTGTCTTTGTCACGGGGCAGTACCCGCTGGAGCGCGGCTGGGTCACAGCCAAGCTGTTGGGGCTGCTGGCTTATATCGGATTGGGCATAGTGGGACTGCGGATGGGGAGGACGAAGGTGATCCGAACGGCGAGTTGGGCCGCTGCCCTCGTCACCTTCGGCTACATCGTATCAGTGGCCGTCACGCGCGATTCACGGGGGTTCATCATGTGGCTGTGATGGGTCCAACGCGGCGCACACGCGATGCGACTCTTGAAGGCCGAAAATAATCCGCGACGAAGGACGTCGCGCCCTACTAAGTCAAAGGGGACGGTGATCGAGTGCCTTCTTCAGGCCGGGGATGTTAAGGATGCGAATGTGGCGCTGCTGCACCGCGATCAGCCCTTCTTCCTGGAATTTTGAGAAGGCTCGACTCACGGTCTCCAGCTTGAGGCCCAGATAGGAGCCGATCTCCTCTCTCGTCATGCGCAGATGAAACTCGGCCTGGGAGTAGCCTCGGCTGAGGAAGCGTTGCGACATGTTGAGCAGGAACGCGGCAAGGCGTTCCTCGGCGCGCATGGTGCCGAGCAACATCATGACGCCCTGATCGCGCACGATCTCCCGGCTCATCACCTTGTGGAAATGACGCTGCAGCGTCTCGAGTTCGCGGCTCAGGTTCTCAAGCTGAACGAACGGGATCACGCAGACTTCGGAATCCTCAAGGGCCACCGCGTTGCAGGTGTGGGTTTCGCTGCTGATGCCGTCCATGCCGAGGATCTCGCCCGCCATCTGAAAGCCGGTCACCTGATCGCGGCCGTCCTCGAGGATGACATCGGTCTTGAAGAATCCGCTGCGGATGGCATAAATCGCCTCGAAGCCGTCGCCGGCACGGTAAAGGTGGTTCTGGCGCTTGATGCGGCGCCGCGCTCCAACCATTTCATCGAGCCGCCCGATTTCCTGTTCCGAAAGGCCGTAGGGCAGACACAGTTCACGCAGATTGCACTGGGAACATGCCGCCTTCAGGCAGGACATGGTGACCGGGCCCGCAGACGCGTGCATGCGAAGGTAATTCACGCGTCGCTCTGCCCCTAGCCTTTGATCCATGTCAACGCGGGAATCGGGTCTCTCTGACATCTTTCGTCGCCTGGAGGTAGCCCACTATTTTGATCACGTCATCCTATAAAGATCTGGTGTTCGACCCGCAACTGATTCGCCGCTTCGACGTTAACGGTCCGCGCTACACTTCATACCCGACAGCTGACCGGTTCGTGGAAGCGTTTGACGCTGATGCGTATCGACTCTGGCTCGGCAAGCGCACGGTGGGCGGCATTAGCCGACCGCTCTCATTATACGTGCACATCCCCTTCTGCAATACCATCTGCTACTACTGCGCCTGCAACAAGATTATTACCAAAGATCACGGGCGTTCAGCCAAGTATTTGAAATATCTCGCAAAAGAGCTTGCAATGCAAGCCGGCCACCTGGAAGGGAGCCACGAGGTGGTGCAACTCCACTTCGGCGGCGGCACGCCCACCTTCCTGGCCCACGACGAAATGCGCCGGCTGATGGATTCGATCCGCAGCCATTTTCGACTGGTGCCCAACGGCGAATATTCGATCGAGGTCGATCCGCGAAAGGTGGATTACGACACCGTCAAGATGCTCGGCGAGCTTGGGTTGAATCGCATGAGCGTTGGCGTTCAGGATTTCGATCCCGCGGTGCAGCAGGCCGTGAATCGCGTCCAGAGCGTCGAGGAAACCCGCACTGTGGTTGAGGCGGCACGGGCGAACGGCTTCAAGTCGGTATCGGTGGACCTGATCTATGGCCTTCCGAAGCAGAACGTGATCAGTTTCAACCGCACGCTGGAAGAGATTATCGATCTTTCGCCCGATCGCCTCTCAGTCTATAACTACGCCCACCTTCCCCATGTGTTCAAGCCCCAGCGGCGCATAGCCGAAGCCGAGCTGCCGTCGGCGGACGCGAAGCTGCAGATTCTGTCGCTCGCCATCCGGCGCCTCACGGAAGCCGGGTATGTCTACATCGGCATGGACCATTTCGCCAAGCCCGACGATGAGCTTACCGTGGCCCAGCGCCAAGGCCGGCTGCACCGTAACTTCCAGGGCTATTCGACCTACGCGGAGTGCGACCTGATGGCTTTCGGTGTCTCCGCCATCAGTAAGGTGGGACCGACTTACAGCCAGAACTATCGCACCCTGGACGAATACTATGACGCACTGGATGCGGGCCGACTGCCGGTGATGCGGGGACTGGAGCTCACCGCCGACGATTTGCTGCGGCGTTCGCTGATCCAGGCGCTGATGTGCCATTTCGAGATATCCATCGAATCGATCGAGATCGCCCACCTGATCGACTTTCCGTCCTATTTCGCGGCGGAGATTGCCGATTTGCGTGAAATGGAAAAGGGCGGGCTGCTTGCGCTCGACGACAAGTGGATCACTGTCCTGCCGCGGGGGCGGATGCTGGTACGGGCGATCGCCATGGTGTTCGACCGCTACCTGCGTTACGACCGCGAACGGGCGCGCTACTCCAAAGTCATCTAGGTTCGGGTTTCGAGGATCGTCGGGTCGCGGGTCGGACCCGAGCAGTGCCATTGAACGCGAAGCCTGACACCCGCAACCCTATCCATGCCTGAACCCGGCTACCTTGCCGTCTTCCTCATCGGCCTGCTCGGTGGTACCCACTGCATCGGCATGTGCGGCGGCATCGTGAGTGCGCTCACGGTACAGATGCCGGGCGACCGGCCACAGTGGCGTCTGCTCCTGGCCTACAATGCCGGCCGTATCGTCGCGTACGCCGCGGCCGGTGCGGCGCTGGGTGCGCTGGGGGGCGTGGGCCTGCTTCTCAACGATGTGTTGCCTGTACAACTCGTGCTGTACGTGCTCGCGAATCTGATGCTGGTAGGCCTCGGTCTTTATCTGACCGGCTCGACGTGGGCACTCTCGTTCACCGAAACGATCGGGCAGAGGCTGTGGCGCCACATTCAGCCCGCCACCCGGCGTTTCCTGCCGGCGCGGAGCGTGGCGCAGGCGCTGCCGCTGGGCGTGCTGTGGGGCTTCCTGCCCTGCGGTATGGTGTACTCGGTGCTCGCTACGGCGCTTGTGTCCGGCAGCATGCTGCGCGGCGCATCGCTCATGCTGGCGTTCGGCCTGGGTACGCTGCCCAACCTGCTCCTGGCCGGCGCCCTGCTGGTACGACTGCGCGAGCTTGCCCAGGGGCGGGTATTGCGTCTGGTGTCCGGTTCTTTGGTGCTTGGTTTCGGCGTGTTCGGTCTAGTGAACGCCACGAGGCTGGGGAGTCGGCTGTGGCAGAGCGTGGCGGGCTTCGTTTAGCGGGCGGGAACGATGAGCGAAAGAGACAATCTACTGAAGATCCTCGTCCCCCAAGATGGTTCCGAAACTTCGCTGCTGGCAGTTCGCTGGGTGATCGGACACCTATCTAGGTTGCGGGAGGTGCCCGAAGTTCATTTGCTTTTCGTGCATCTGCCCATTCCCATCGGCGTCGCTACCCGGCACGTGAGCGAGGCCGCGCTCGACGCCTATTATCGAGAGGAAGGTGAAGAGGCGCTGCGGCCCGCGCGCCGGCTGCTGGAGGGGGAGGGTGTGGCGTTCACGCCTCACATTCATGTCGGACCGGTGCCGGAGACCATTGTCAAGCTGGCCCAGGAAGTGGGTTGCGACCTTATTTGCATGGGTACCCATGGCCGCGGCGCCCTGGGGATTGCCCTGCTCGGTTCGGTGGCCGTCAAGGTGCTGCACCTCTCGCCTCTGCCCGTGTTGCTTGCTAAGTGAGCGGAGCGCGGCGCGGTCGTGCGACCGAAATTTCCGATTGACGTGATTGCGCCTGGGCCCGTTGCCTGAATGCCATGAACGATACCGTTGCCCGCGAAGTCCTTGACCTCCCTATCGAAGGTATGACCTGCGCCGCCTGCGCCGCCCGCGTCGAGAAGCAGCTCAACCGCCTGCCGGGTGTGAGTGCGTCGGTCAACTTCGCCAACGAACGTGCCCAGATCGCCTTCGACCGCGCCAGCACTACCGCGCGCGAACTGGTGGAGACCATCGGCAAGACCGGCTTTGCGGTGCCACCCCAGACGGTGGAACTGTCCCTTTCGGGAATGACATGTGCCGCCTGCGCCACGCGCATCGAGAAGGTACTGAACCGCCAGCCGGGGGTCGAGGCCGTGGTGAATTTGGCGGCGGAATCGGCGCGCGTGCGCTTCACTCCTGGGCTGACCGATGCGTCGGCGCTGATAGCGGCGGTGCGCCGTGCCGGTTACGATGCGAGGCTTGCGAGTGCCTCCTCGCGCGAGGACGAGCGTAGCCGCAAACGCGCCGCCTATGCCGCCGAGCTGCGCCGATTCTGGATTTCGGCCGCCCTTACGTTACCGTTGGTGGTCCAGATGCTGTTCATGTTCAGCAGCGGGGCCCACGACGTATTGCCGCGCTGGCTGCAGCTCGCGCTCGCGACGCCGGTACAGTTCTGGATCGGCAAGCGCTTCTACATCGGCGCCTACAACGCGTTGCGCGGCGGCGGCGCCAACATGGATGTGCTGGTGGCGCTGGGTACCAGCATGGCCTATTTTTACAGCCTCGTGGTGAGCGCGCTGGGACTATCTCATCAGCATATATACTTCGAGGCTTCGGCCACCATCATCACCCTGATCCTGATGGGAAAGCTTCTGGAAGCGCGCGCCAAGGCCAAGACTTCCGCGGCGATCGAGGCCTTGGTCAGGCTGCAGCCGCAGACGGCGCAGGTCGAGCGCGACGGGGCCATCGTCACAGTGCCGGTGGACTCGCTCCATCCCGGGGATGTTTTCGTGGTGCGCCCCGGGGATAGCGTGCCGGTGGATGGCCAGGTGATGGAAGGCCAGTCATCGATCGTCGAGGCCATGCTGACGGGTGAGAGCATGCCGCGGGCGAAAAAGCCGGGAGACAAAGTGTTCGCCGCGACGGTAAACGGACAAGGACTGTTGCGCTGCCGCGCCACCGGTATCGGCAGCCATACCCTGCTCGCGAGCATCATCCGCATGGTGGAGCAGGCGCAGGGATCGAAGGCGCCGGTGCAGCGGTTGGCGGATCGCGTCGCCGGGATCTTCGTGCCGGTAGTGGTGGGCATCGCCGTGGTGACCTTTGTCGGTTGGTGGCTGTGGAGCGGTGAATTGGCCCAGCCGCTGGTGAATGCCGTGGCGGTACTCGTGATTGCTTGCCCCTGCGCGCTGGGCCTGGCAACACCCACCGCCATCATGGTGGGCACCGGTCGCGGTGCGGCCTCGGGAATCTTGGTAAAAAACGCCGAGGCACTGGAATTGGCCGAACGTATCGAGGTGTTGGCAGTGGATAAGACCGGCACGCTCACCGCCGGCAAGCCGACGGTCACGGACGTCATACCTCATTCTGGGACGACGCGGGAGGCCGCCCTGCGCATCGCCGCCAGCCTGGAACAGGGTTCGTCCCACCCGCTGGCCGAAGCGATCGTAGATCGGGCGGCGGCGGAAAAACTCACGCTTGCGCCACCCGCCGAACTCGATGCCTGGCCAGGCAAGGGGGTGGCCGGCGTTGTGGCGGGTCGGCGCTATCGCCTGGGCTCGATCGCCTATTTGCGCGAGCACGGCGTGAGCGTGCCGGGCGCCCCGATCGCCACTCTGCAACAGGAGGGAAAGACTTTGGTGGCGCTGGCGGACGAGGCCCAGACGCTGGCAGTGATTGCGGTCGCCGACGCGTTGCGGCCCAGTTCTCGCGAGGCGGTAGCTCGGCTGCGCGGCCGCGGTATCGATGTGGTGATGCTGACCGGCGACAACCCGGAGACCGCCGCAGCCATCGCGCGCCAGGCGGGCATCGCCGATTATCGCGCCGAAGTTCTTCCGGCCGACAAGGCGGCGGCCATACAGACCCTCAAGCAAGGCGGCAAGCGCGTCGGCATGGTGGGCGACGGCATCAACGACGCTCCCGCGCTGGCGGCTGCCGACGTGAGCTTTGCCATCGGCACGGGTGCCGATGTCGCCGTCGAAGCAGCAGACGTGACCCTCATGAAGAACGACCTGGGGAGCGTGGCCGATGCCATCGATCTGTCGCGCGCCACGCTGTCCAAGATCCGCCAGAACCTGTTCTTCGCTTTCGTCTACA
>JBLMYH010000116.1:0-14296 GCA_050258175.1 Hyphomicrobiaceae bacterium | reverse complement strand
GTCGTCCCGCCGCCGGCATGATGCGAAGCGCTGAATTCTCCACCTGACAAGGTCGTCAGTTCCTCCATCCGGGCAAACCCCGCGCGTAGCTGCGGGTCGATATTGCCCAGCGGGATCGCGGTCTTGTCGAGCGCTTCGGCTGCCGTGTCATCGATCAGGAGCAACAACCTGTTGTCCTCCAGCCACAAGGCAAGCGAGATCATCCCGGTGCTCGCATGCGGCGCCATGTCGTTGAGCACCGACACGATGATGCGGTACAGGATAGGCTTCAATGGAAGCGGAATATCCTGCTCCTCCAGGGAGATCTGCCGTTCGATCCGGATGCTCGGGTACTGCTGTTCGAATTCCCGGCAAAATCCGCTGATGGTCGGCAGCAGCCCTAGATCATCCAGGCTGGGTGGCCTCAGGTCGGTGGCGATCGTCCTGACTTCGTGGATGGCCTCCTGCAATACCGGGATGATCCTGTCCAGTGAGGCGGCCGCCGCGTCGCGCCCCTCATGACCGAGACGGACATTTTCCGCCTGCAGCTTGAGCGCTGCCAGATTCTGCGCCAGCCCCTCATGCAATTCGAAGGCGATCTTCTTCTTGTTCGACTCCTCGCTTTTCAGCATCTGGGCGGACAGGAGTTCAAGGGTTTCCGTGCGCTCGCGGATGGTGCGCTGCTGCATTTCGATAATGTTGCTGGCGCGGCGCACGATGAGAAGCAGCACCGCATACAGTGACGACAGGATCAGAACGGCGCCGACCATGATGATGAATTCGGTGCGTTCTGCCATCAGCACCAGGCGGTTCACGTCGGTGTACACCTCGAAGACCCCCTGAATCGGCTCGGCCGGCCCGGCCTGAACCGGAATGTAGGTATGCGTCAGGTTGTCTTCCTCGGTTTGGCCGTCGAAGTCGTTGAAGGTGTCGCGATAAATCAGAGCGCTCGCCACCTCGCCCATGATCGCGGAACGGAAGCCTTGGTTCTGGCTCTGGTTGCCGCCAGTCTGAGAGGGCAAGGTGGAGAACACGACCACGCCGTGGCGATTGTAGATCTTGATTCTGGAAATGGTTCTGTCCTGCATGAGGATCTTGACCGACTCTGCCAGTTTGGGCGGCAGGGGCGGCGGGCGCTCGCCGTTCGGGAGGAAATTTGCAGTGTCCGTGAGGAATTCGAGGAGCGCTGGCTTCAGGGGGGTCATAACAGCCTGTGCCAGCGTCAGATTGCTGCGCTCGGCCAGAGCGACAATGCCCTGGATCGACACCTGGCGGTAGTACCAGGTCAGCAGGGCCGCCGCGGCAACAACGGCGATAAGGCTTGTCACTGAATAATAGCGCAGCAGTCTGAACACGAGTAATCCCCATGCGGGAGGGCTCTTAGCAAAATAGTCCAATTTGGAACGCACGAGGCACGGCGTAGTACGGATGTAGCAGCCGCCGGTCCATGGCGCGTTCCGGGAAGGCAGATCGAATCATCGCGTCACTCCGAAATTTACAGTGTTCAATGTATTGTTCCGCCTGGGCGCGCTGCCTAGGATGGCTGGATGGAATCTAGCAAACGCATTGCAGCATCGCTGCTGCTCGGATGCGGGCTGTGCCAGCCGGCATGGGCGGACATTTACGCCTATACGTCGGCCGATGGCTCCGTGTCGCTCAGCAATGTGCCCACGGACGAGCGCTACACCGTCCTGATCGGGGCGTCGAAGCCAGCGGCTGCCGCCGTGTCCGGCGCAGCCGAAGCGCCGGCCAGACCTGGCCTGGCCGGCAAGGCGGGTTATGAGCAGGTTGTCGACGCGGTGTCGCGCGCCTATGGCGTGGACAGCGCTTTGTTGCATGCGGTGATTTCGGTGGAGTCGGGCTACAACGCCAAGGCCATATCCAGAAAGGGCGCGGCCGGTCTGATGCAGCTCATGCCGCAAACCGCAAAACGCTACGGCGTAACCGATGCCATGGATCCCCTGCAAAACCTGGAGGGGGGGGCGCAGTATCTGCGGGATCTGCTGCACATGTTCAACAACAACGTCAGTCTGGCAGTCGCTGCCTACAATGCGGGCGAACTCGCCGTGACGGGACATGGCAATCGCATTCCACCCTATCCCGAGACCCAGCGCTACGTACCGCGGGTGCTGGATTTGTATCGACGTTACCAGACCGGGCTCTAACGGCTACAGTGCGAATCGGCTGGAAATACCGGCAAACCCGTATGGGGCCCGACCCGGCTTTCACCTACCATTTGGACTGGTACGGACTGATTTCCTGAGCCTCGTCATGTTGAGCACCCTCATCGTTGAAGACAATGCTGCACACCGTCGCTCCCTGCTTCGCCTGCTGGAGGGGCGGTTTCCGTCGATGCGGATCGACGAGGCGGCGGATGGACGGGAAGCCCTGCGCCAGGCCGTTTCGCGGCACTTCGATCTCATCTTCATGGATATCCGGTTGCCGCATGGCAATGGGCTCGACCTGACCAAGGCCATCAAGACGATTTCCGCCGACACGATGATCTGTGTCATCACCAGCTACGACATTCTCGAATATCGGGAAGCCGCATTTCGCAACGGCGCGGATCATTTCATGGTGAAGGGCGAGACGTCCGCAACCGAGATTCTCGACCTGGTAGACGCCTTGCTGCGTACGCGTTTCGTCACCCTGATCATGGTGAGCGATAGCTTGTCCTGCAGGCAGCTCAACACGCTGCTCAGCATCCGCTGGCCGGCCATGGTCGTTGCGGAGGCCGGTGATGCGGCAACCGGACTGGATCAAGTGACGGTGCTGAAGCCCGACCTGGTCCTGCTCGAACTGGGCTTGCCCGATGTCAGTGCTGCCGAGCTGGTCCGGGATATCCGCACCCGCATCCCGCAAACGACACTGATCGGCATGACGGATGACGTTCTGCCGGTCAGCCGGACGTCCAGAAACGATTGCGTGGTGGATTATTACGTGCCATTGACGCCCATGGGCTACACGGAATTGATGGAAATCGTCGGTTCGCTGCAGCCCAAGCGAATGCATCACTGATGCGGTCGGGGAGGAGCCGCCCATGGGGGCGGGAAAAACTCCCCATTCATTTAGGAGACATCATGAAAACGACTACAGCTTTTTCACCCAGCTGCCGCCTGCTGCTGCGGGGCCTGTTGGTCTGTGGCGGCCTGTTGCCGGCGGCGCAGGCGGGCGCCGGGTCCGCCATGGACATGGCCGCGAAGCCGGCCGCGCAGCACGAAATGCGCATGCCGATGTCCATGCCCATGCCCAGCGAACAGGACGGCTATGCGCGCACGCTGGTGAATTACACGATCCCGGATGTAAAACTGGTGGACGCCGACGGCGCGAAAGTGTCGCTGCGCGCTACGCTCGCAGACAAGCCGGTGATCCTGAATTTCATTTTCACCAGCTGCGGGGCGATCTGCCCGGTGATGAGCAAGACGTTCGAGCAGCTGCAGGATGCCTTGGGCCCGGATCGGGGCAAGGTTCGCATGGTTTCGATTTCCATCGATCCGGAGCAAGATACGCCGACGGTTCTGAAGGCCTATGCGGAAAAATATAGCGCCGGGCCGCAGTGGAAAATGTTGACCGGCAGCCTCGACGACAGCATCTCCGTACAGCGCGCCTTCGATGTCTACCGCGGCGACAAGATGGACCACCTGCCAGCCACCTTCCTGCGCGCCGGTCCGGGAAAACCCTGGGTGCGGCTGGATGGCTTTGCCAGCGCGAGCGACATCCTGCACGAATATCGCCAGATCACGGCGAAGAACTAAGTCTGCACATGAACGGAAGGTGGGTTTTTCACCGGTTTCCGTAGGCATTCGTTCGAGTGCGCCCCGGCGGGCGCCCCGTCAATTGCCCAGCGTCAGGCTATATATCTTCTCCTGCACGGGCTTCTTCATCGCTTCTATTTCGTTGTATCGATCAAGCAGATCGTTGGCCTGGCGCGACAGTCGCTCGTCCCGCTCGAGCGCTTGCCTCTGGGCCGCGACAACGTCGCTGTAGTTAGGCGGGGCTCCCAGATACTCGGGAAGGGTGGGGGTGACATAGAGTGACGGCGGAACGGCGCCTTGGCGCAGTTGTTGCACCATCTGGAACTGTTGATAGATCGTCTGCTGCTGCTGGTTGAGCATGTTGAGCGCAGCGTAGAGCTTTTGCAGTTCCGCGGAATTGTCCGCGGCCGACGCAAAGCCCGAGTGAAGCAGCAGCACCAGCAAGAGACGGCTTAGGGCGCGCATGTTTCCTCCATGTGCCGAGGTCGACTTCCGTCATTATAGGAATCCCCGGCGCATTCAGCCCGCCCGTTCACGGTACCAGCCATTCCTGTTTTGCCGCCAGCTGAACGCCGGGTGGCGGGAAGGGGACGAGGTAGCCTCCCTTGGATGCGAAGCGCTGACCGGTGGCGAGCGAAAGGCGCGGGTAGAAGCCGGTGATGAGACGGTGATCGAGCATTCCCTCCATGCGTTCGACCAGATACTCGGGGACGAACGTATCGGCCATATGATTGAGCGCTTCGGATAGCAGGCCGCATGCGATGTAGGTGTCCACTTGAACCTGCAGATCGACCACAGGAATCTGACGGATCTTGAACCAGCCAAGCGCGAAGTCGACGCTGATGCGCCGGTCTTCCGGCAGGTCGAACGGGTAGGCCAGGTACGTGTCGCTTCGCCATTGTGCCGGAATCGGTGCGTTCTCCAGTCCACCAAGCAGCCCGGACATGAATACCGTGCCATGTGGTTTGGGTACGCCCGCCAGCGCAGCGAGGTCCTGCTGACGGAGCCACAGAACCAGGGCGTCGGCGCGGGACGCCTTGCGCGCGGCGGCGGCAGCGGCCCGCGGTGGCGCGTCCGGCGCGAGCGCCTCGCTCATGGCCACGATGTGGCGCTGTTTGAGTGCGGCGGCCAAGGCCCTTGCACCCACTTCCCCGGCGTCTCCGGCGCGGTAGATCTGTCGCACGGTTACTTTGCCCGGGCCCAGCCTGGCGATACCGTGGGCGATGAGGCCCGCTTCCAGCAACACCCCTTTCGAGAAGTACATGGAGTAGAAGTCCCGGTTTGCGTCGGCGGGGGGCGCCTCGAGGTTGGGGAACAGGCAGGGTACCCCCTCGTCCTCGCAGAACGCTTGAACCGGCGCCCAATTGCTGCCGCCAAGTCCCGAGATGACGGCAAACACGGGCTCCTCGGCAAAATGCCGCTTGAGCTGTTCCTGCCAGGTTGCCGGAGGTCCCGTGAGACGCCAGACATGAAGTTGCCAGTGGCGGTAGACCTTGAACCGCCACAGGTGCGTGGACAGGATGCGAGGGGTCGGGCCGCGCGTGAATGCGTTCTTGTCGGCGAAGAAGTGATTCAGAACATCGAGCATGGCCTGGCGCTTCACGGCATCGGCGTCGGGCGTGATGATCGTGGCGAAATGCAGGACGGTGTCGGTCACGCCCGGGACATCGCGCTTGTCGAGGCGCTTCAGATAGGCGATGAGCGCCGCCATATCCCCATCGTCCAGCGCGAACCTGGGCATCAGATAGTCGAGCGGCCTGCCTTCCGAATCGACCCCGTCGCGGATTGCCCGCGCCAGCGTGGCCTCAGTGTAGGGGTCACGATCGGTACGGATGCCATCGACGTAGGGCAGATCGAGATCTCGGTGGTTGGCGGCGCGCGGGTGGAACAGGTAACGGGCCGTGATCGGAGGAATGACCTGGTCGCCCTCCCGGCTACCCAAACCGCTGCGTTGGTGGCAATTGACACAGGCTGCGTCGGCGCCGCGGATGTGCATGCCGCCGCCGCGGTTTGCCACGATGGACTCACCCGAGGCGCGGGTGCCGTTCAGATAGATCCCTTCGCCGACATCCGCGGGGCGCGTGCTTGCCGCGAGGCCTGGCCCGATCCATGCCGCGCAGAGCAGGACGCCCAGCGCCAGCCAGGCACGGGGCCGGCGCTGCATTCCTGAGCGGGACGGATCACGTGGGCCACTGCGTCCCATGCCCGTGGCCGGCGGTGAGGGGGAGGCGGCGCGCGCTAAATTGGCCTGGCTAGCGTTGGGCATGGGGCGTAGCCGACAACGTTCCAGCACTTGCCCGACGCTGCCACTGCGTTGGCGGCCTCGGGCCACGCGGCGCATTGACCCGGTTCCTGAGGGCTCCGCTTCCTGGCTGCAGATCGCGTGGGGCGGCAAACAACTGATCTTCCAGCGGCGGATTCAGCAATATTCTGTCGATCACCATCTTGTCGCTGGATTTGCCGTTGTCGGCCCGGCTCTCGAGCAGGAAGGGCATCTTGAGTCCATCGAGCACCTGATAGTTGCCGTAATAGACGGAGACCGTGTTGGCCATGCCGGCGGCATTGCGTGCCTCGCGGTCCAACCTGACGTCGAGGAAGGTTGTGGCGTCGACCCACACGTGGTGGCTGCTGCCGGAGGGCAAGCGGACATTGAGGCGGTAGCATTTGTGGCCTTCGATATCATCGACACCCTCGAGCGTGACCGTCACGCCTTTGGCCTGATAGTCCATCAGCGGCCCGTCGAACCCCTGGCCATCCCGCGCGAAATTCAGTTCTTCGGTCGTATAGGGGACGAGCTCAGGGTAGCCGCCCGGGTTCGGGCGGAGTTTCCAGCCCTGCTTGCCGTCGTACATGCGGGCCGACGTCTGCTCCTTTATACGGATTTCGAAGCGCGTCTTGTTGGGGCGTTTCATTTCCAGCGCAAAGGGCAGCGAGGGGACCTCGGCATTCGCGCTTTCAATGTGGCCGACCCATACCATGGTCTGAATCTTTTTCCAGGCTTCCAGTCCGCCTCTCGCCGCGACATTCTTTTCCACGACCTGAGCCGCGTTTAGCCCCAAACTGGCGTCATGGGGTTCTGCCAAGGCCGGGAGTGCGATGCAGAGGCTGAGCAGCAGGCAAGCGGCGCGTCCCATGATGTCACACCTCTAGCGATCCGATGCGGCTGCCATGGTCAGGGCGTGCTTGCTAAACTGCGCGTCATCCAGAGGACGGTTGATCGTGACCTGCTCGATGGTCATTGTGCGGGGCGATGTGCCGCCGTCGATCACGGTCTCCAGCGTGCGGGGCATGGTGAGGCCGTCCGTGGTCTTGTAATCGTGGTAGTAGATGGCCACGTGGCGCATCTTTCCGTCCAGGCGATGGGGCTCGCCGTCGATCTTCAAATCCAGGAAGGATTTCGCGTCGATCCAGACATGGCGCTCGACGCCGTCTTTGAACGTGAGTTTGAGTTTGTACGCGTCATGCCCTGCGACGGCCTCCTTGCCCTCCAACTTGATCCGGGTCCCCTTGCGGGCATAATCCACCAATGGGCCGTCCAGCTCCGCCCAGTCCGCTGCCAGTTTCGCCTCGTCCGGCGAGAACGGCTCGACTTCATTGCGCCCCAGGAACGGCCGCAGCTTCCAGCCTTGGGTACCGTCATACACCTGCAGCGCCGCTTGTCCCTCGAATTTGATTTCCAGCCGACTCATGTGCGGCCGCTTCATTTCCATGACGAAAGGCAGACGGGCGTGTTTCGTGCCACCGGCATCCATCTGACCTGTCAGCACCAGGGTGTCGACCGCACGCCACGCTTTCAGTCCGCCCCGCGCGGCAATATTCTGCTCAACGATCTGATCGGCGCTGAGCTTGCTCGGGCTCGCTCCGAAGCTTGCTGCCGAGGCAGTCGCTGCGATCGCTACGGCACAGCTCATCAGAAGATATCGTTTCATCATGTCCATGCTCCATCGTTCTATGCGCCGGCTGGCGCGTTGGTACGCCGCTCATTCCACCAGTAAGCCGTCGGCTCGAAATGACCCAATAATCACGCTGACGCGATCGCCGACCTTGACCGGCTCTCCCTTGTTGGAGAACACCATCCAGTATTCCTTGCCGACCACGGGTTTTCCTTTCTGGCGAAGCAAGCCCACCTGTTCCAGCGAGGGGATTTCCAATACCAGGTGGCGTTGCGGATCGACCAGGTGAGGCGTCACACGGTCGTCGTTCAGTTCTTCCGCGCGTGCCGGATTCACGACCTGGTAACTGAAACGGATCAAATGCCCGGAGGCAGTTCGCCTCACCAGAAAGTTATCGACGCCCCAAGCGGAGGCGTAGTAGTCCCGGGCGCGGCGCGGGGTCCTGGCAGGGAGACTGCGTGCCCTCATGTCAGCCAGGGCCTTTGCACTGGGGGACGAACGAGGCTGCTGGCCGGGGGTGACTGCCGGGAGGGCGGGCGTCGCGGAGAATGCAAGCCATCCGGCCAGCAGGCCCGCCACCAGTCGTGTGCTCGCTTCAGACCGCCTCTTTGTTTTCATGCATTGCCCCTTTTCCTGCTCCGCGTGCCGCCTCCGGAACAACGGGGGTGGCACTGATGCCAACCCCGTGCGGCGGCTGGTCGCGCGCCTCAGTGAAACTCGACCGCGCCCGCATCGACCGCATTGTTGGTCTTCCTCGGGTAGTCGAAGAAGTCCGTACTCGGCGCCAGTGCGTACGGCTGGCTCGCGGTGGACGGGATGTAGTTGATGACCGGCGACCCCGCGGCCGGCGCATAGTTTCCTAGCGTCAGTCCGGAGATCGGGTGCGTCCCCGTGAGCGGCCCCCAGTTGATGTTGACCCAGTTGTTGCCCTCGTCCACCGTGGCTGCCGGCGTCAGGCTGAAGATCGGGTTGGGTACGGTCGCATCGGCAATGCCGGGGGGCACCTGCCAGCCGCAGGCCACCGGCTGCCCGGTGGGCGAGTAGCAAGTGCCTTCTGGCGGTACGCGCGAGCCGTTGCAGTACTGGCTGAGGACGGTCGGGTTGGACCCCTGGTCGTTCAGGTTGGGATAATCCGCCACGTCCGTGATCAGCGAGTAAGTCGGCGCAAGCGTGACCGTCGAGCTGTGGTTCGACGGTCCCGTATCGCCCCGCACGCCGATATCCCAGAAGCTCGTCCCCGGAACGCATGCCCCCGTGCCGCCGGTGATCACCACGCCGCCGCCGTTCGGCGCCGTGGCATCCGCAGACGGCTGGCTGGGCGCCGGCGTTCCTGTGAACGCGTTGTAGAGGGCGACGACGTTCTGCTGATTGAGTGTGCCTGCACCCAGCGCGCCCACGCCGATGTAGAAGGCGCGGTTCTGCCAGAACACGTCGTTATACAGGAGCGGGTACGACGCAGTCGTGCAGTTCGGGTGACCCGACGGGCATTGAACCGCTGCCAGGCCGCCCGGGAGGGCGCTCAGATTCGCGGTGAGGACCGCGCTGTTCTGAATGCTCACCAGGCCCGCTGGCTGAGGCGCGGAGGTCGTGGTGCCGGTCGTCTGGCCGCCGGGCCCCGGGCCCTGAGTGCTTGCCAGCGGGGCGCCAAGGGTATTGAAGAGAACGCCCGACGAGGCGGTCGTGTCGTTGGACATGATGGTGTTGTTGATGATGTTCGCGTTGAGCGTGTCGAGCAGCGATATGCCCGCGCCATCCCAGCCTGCGACGTTGTTGGCGATGATGTTGTTTTGCACGGTCACCGCATACCACTGTGAGGGGTTGTTGGGGAACGCGACCACCTCGGCGCCGTTGACGTGCTGGAAGGCGATGCCTCCGCCACTACCGCTTTCCGCCTGGTTGCCCATGATCAGGTTGGCATTGAGCATCAGCCCAGGCCCGACACCGTCGCTAGGCCCGACGCTGCCGAGCGGCGGCACGCAGTCAGCATCGGTCGTCAGGCCGCATGGGGGATCGATATCGGGGGCCCCCATGATGACGAGGCCACCGCCATTGGCCGCGATGGTGGGATTCGTGCTCTGGTTGAAGAGGAAGGCATTGTGCTCGATGTCGCCATTGAAGCTCAGGCCGACGTGTGCGAAGCCGCCGCCGTCGCCGCTGCTGAGGTTGCCGCACACCCAGTTGTGGTGGAAGCTGTAGGCGTCCGACCCCGAGGCGAAGCTGGCACCGCCCGCGCCCGCAGGCGTCGCCGAGAACAGCTCGTCGCCGAGGGAGGAGTTCAGCGTGATTGCGTTGTTGTGCACGTTCACATTCATGTCAAAGCAGTACGGCAGAGCGGCACCCGTCACATTGCTGGTTTGACAGGAGCCGGGCGCGGCGTTGGTGCCGCCTTGCGTGTATTCGCCGGGATGCTCGCCCTGACCCACGCTGATGCCGCCCGAGAACGTTCCGGCGTTGTTGTAGATCCGGTTGTTGGCGATCTCGATGTTGTGCCCCCAGCCATGGACGAAGATGCCCCCGCCGCCCTGTGAGCTGTCCGTGATGCTCAGGCCGTCGATGCTCGACGGATTGCACTGGAAGCTGCTCGGGAACGGATTGGTCTTGTTCGTCTTGCTGGTGGTGCAGTTGTTGGCCGTAAGCAGCGTCGTTCCGGTCGGGAAGCCGGCAAACAGCGTGGCGGCAAAGGGATCCTGGCCGTGGAAGTCGACGCCTTTCGAGAGCACGGTAACACCCGCGCCGTCCAACGCGCCGAGGAGCGAAGGCTCTTGCAGCAGCTCGGCCAGGTTGCCGTTCAGGTTGGCATCCCACCCGATCGTGGCTTCCAGCGGCAACCGGTCGATCTGAGGACTTGGCGCGGTCGTGGCCGTGCCAAATTTCGCAGTGAAGTAGTTCCAGGTATTGCCGTCGGTGCCGGGACAGCTGTAGGTTCCGGTGGGATCGAACGGGTGCGTGTTGGTGATGGCGGTGCCGTCAAGCGCCAGGCCGAACAGGCAATTGACCTGCCGACGCCAGACGTCCATCTTGCCGGCCGGGTGAGCGTTGGCATTGATGATGCTCGAGGCAGCCCCCACACCCTGCAGGCGGACCGGTTTCCACATGATCAGGAGTTCCTTGTAAAGCCCGGGCGGTACGATGATCATGTCGCCCGGCGCCGCCGCATCGATGGCCGACTGGATCGTCTGTCCGGCCGCGAGGCGGGTCGGAGGCTTGCCGCCGATGGTCACGGTGACCGTGTCGACGGATTTCTTGCCGTTGGCTGCCGTGACGACGAGCTCGCCGCAGTGGGCGGTGCTGTTGCCTACGCCGCTGTACTGCGCCTGTTGCTGCATGGCGCACGCCGGCACGCCGTTGCGACCGACGTTCGGCACGGTGACCGTGATCTGCGTATCGCTCCAGCTCGAAATGTGGGCGTTGACGCCACCGATGGTCACTGTGCCCGCGGTGGCACCGAAGCCATAGTGGCGGGTCACGGTCTTCTGATTGAACGGCGACGTGGTGGCTTGCGGACCCGAGTAGGCATTGTTGTTCACGGGGGCGTCGCCCAGGGCCGTAATGGTCAGGGGGTTGCCCGCCTGACTGACCCAGGGTCCGACACCGTCACCGTCAACCTCCTTGATGGCAGGCGTGGTGTCGGGATAGGCGCAGTCGACGTTGTTGTAGCCGGCACCGGCGTACGCGGACGTCGGCACCACCGGCGTATCCATGTACTGGGTCTGCCCCGGCATGAACGGGATTTCATAGCAGAACTGGCTGTACGCAGGGTTGAACAGCGGGTCGGGGACAGCGCCGTCGCCCGGATCGTTCATGCAGGTGACCATCATGGTCGGTGCATAGCCGGTCGGGTTGGGCGGATTGACCTCCCACGACGAATAGGTCAGGCCGTTATAGGTCCCCCACTGGTCGGAGTACACGCGGGAGATTTCGGCACCGGTCCAGTCCTTGATCGAGATCGGCAGGTCCGGCGGCGAGAATTTCTCCCCGAATGTCGGCGAGAAGGGGTCGAATTCCGACGTGAAATCGTCGGTGATCACGCCGGTGAAGTGCGCCGCGGCGTGGGTCGGCGTGAAGACGTAGAACTTCACCAGTGCCGACGATTGATCTCCCAGTGCGACTTCCTTGCGGTCGCACAGATTGCGGGTCGCACCGGCAAACGGCGCGACCTCCTGGGAGCCGGGATACAGGCTGATGTAATCCGGCACGACACGGGCCGCACCCACACACGGCCAGAACTCTTCGACGCTGCCCGTGTCCCCCTCATTCCTCGGCAGCCCGAGGTTGGTGTTCGGGTTCTGCGCGTTGTTGGGGTTGTAGCTCGCGTTGACGGACGCCTGGTCGGGCATGATGAAGACGTTGCCGAGGCCGGCGAACTGCTGGGCCACGGGCGCGATGTAGTTGTCACCGATGAGGATGTTCTTGTCCTCTTCCTTGACCAACTCATAGCCCGGCGGCACCACCACTTCGACGACGTACTTGCCAGCCGGCAGCATGGGGGTGCTGTCGGTCGGATCGGCGACGCAGATCGTGCAGTTCGTGCCCGCCAGCGAACCGGGCGTACCGTTCGTCGATCCGGTCCCGACCGGCGCGCCGGTGGTCGGATCCCTGCCAACGATGCTGGGGAACTTGTACATTCCGTCATAGGGCGCCGGTTCCACCTGGTTCCAGTTGTGCATGCCGTCATAGCACTTGAACTGGGAGCTGTTGGGCAAGGTGTGGGACGGCGTTCCGCCGTTGTTGTACGTGTCGAGGTAGTTCGGCTGGTTGTACAGCGAATAGAAGAACAGATCGCCGGCCGCGCCGGTGGTGGGGGCGGGCTGTTGCCCCGGGCAGTTCATCCAGGGGACACCGTCGGAACGGAATCCCTGGGCCCAGTCATCCCAACTGCTAGTCTGGGTGGTGTCCACCAGGGTGAGGGTCTTCGTGATGCCGTCCGCAGCGAGGCCTTCCTGGTACAGGTTGACGGTGACGTGGGGCACCAGAGGTTCCCAGCTAAGTTGCAGAAGCAACGCCGGGTCGTCGAAGGGACGAGTAGAGGCATACACGACGTGGCCGTGAATGCCCCCGTTCTCGCCGGCCTGGAACGGGGTCTTGCCGAATTCGACGAACGAATTCTGTCCGGAGAAGCCCTGCCAGCCCTCGCTCACGACCCACGGCGGGTCGATGCGTCCCGTGGACAGGATCGTGCTGCAGGTGGTGGCACCCGTTGTCGGCGACGTGGTGCAGTTGCTGGGCGGATCGCTGCTGCCGGGGCCCGCCTGGATCGACTTGCCGGTACAGTCCGCGCCTGCGCAATAGACTGCGCCAGGTACACGGAGATTGGTGGGGAGCGAAACCTGCTCGGCGGTATCCGCCATCAGATTGCCGATGACGCTGTTGCCGCAGGGCGCGGTGCCGCCGGCAAGGCAGGCGGGGCTGCCGTCAGCGGGCCCCCCCGCGTCGTACACGACATGGGTCCCCGTATTCTTGTAGCGGGTCGAGTCGGTCTCGATCACGTACCAGTTGAACAGTGGAAACACCTCATTGAAGGCGGCATTGCCGTTGAAGTCGGTGCTGTTGAAATTAGAGAAACTGCCGTCGCGGTAGCGAACGTTGGTCGACACCAGCGACAGTCCTGGTTCGTTCGATTGCCGCACGCCATCGCCGTTCTGATCGAAGAAGGTGGACGTGTAGATATTGGACTGCCACTGGTTTGTTGCGATCTGTCCCAGATTTCCCGAAGCCGGGTTGGTGTGGTCGAGCCGCACGGGGGTCGAGAGCCCGTCCACCAGCATGTCGTTCCACTGGTCGAACACGGTCACCCGCCAGTCGCCGTCAGGCAGCCCCGACAGGCTGAAGCTTCCGTCGGCATTGCACTTGGTGAACGCGAAATCCTCGCCGTCCGGGTCGCCGAAACTCACGTAGCACTGCGTGAAGGAGAAGGCGTCGTTGGAGCCGCTGCTGTAGAGACGCTCATCCGGGGTCCGGCTCATGCGTTCCATGGTGACGACGCCGCTGACGGTGTTCGTGCAGTTGGTGCCCGTGATGTTGGGGTCGGTGCCGCCGCACACCCCTGGCTTGCGATCGTTGATGATTTTCGGGTTGGCGAAACCGATGGACACGTGGTAGCTGGCCGGGCCGTACTCCTGGAAGTAGCTGGGTTCGGCAATCCGCAGGAAGGAATCATGCGCCTTCTGGCCGTCTAGCGTGTTCGTCTGCAGCCACTCCTCGCCTCGCGCGATCCGTTCTGCCGCCGGTGTGGCCACCACGCCATATCGTCCGGGATAGAGGTTGGCAATCACCGCCTGGCCTGCGAGCGGCGACAGGGTCTTGCCATCCGACTCGTATCTCGGACAGGTCACGACCATGCCGGTAATTCCAGTCGTGCTGGGGGTTCCGCCGCTGCCCTGGAGCTGCTTCGCAGAGAGCGGACACGCGTCCAGCCCCGTGTTCGGATCGACGGTCCCCGCCAGGCTGTTCGAGAGCGGCATGTTGAACATGTCGTACGTGATCTGACCGGTCGGGTCGCCGCTGCCGCCGGCGTCGTCGAACAGGGTGATCTGGAAGCCACTCAGGCCGGGCTCGTTGGGCGACAGGACGTCAATACCGCCACCGGCGTCGTTTTCCCCGTTGAGCGGGAAGTCATCCTCGAACACGAAGACTGACAATTTGGCCGTCTGGAAGGGCGTGGGTTCGGCC
>JBLMYH010000115.1:0-4606 GCA_050258175.1 Hyphomicrobiaceae bacterium | reverse complement strand
GGCTTCAGTTCGATCTACGGCTCGACCAAGGTGGCCGACGACTTCAACGTCGCCAACGGCGTCTACAAGACGCATCAGGACGTGGACAGCTACCTCGACCCGTCCTTCACCAACGCCAAGTGATCCCTGACCAGCCTTGACCACGACGGAGCGGAGATGAGCACGATTACCCAATGGTTCAAAAGCGGCGCGGATGTCGATGCACGCAAACGCACGCTGCTGGGAGTCGGCTCGTTTCTGCTGCCGTTGCTGGTCTGGGCCCTGGTCAGCTACGTGCCCTACATCTGGCACCCCAAGGTCAACGTCATCGATCCCGGCGGCGTCGACTACTTCCAGGCCGGCATGCTGGTCGACAAGTCCATGTTCAAGGACGAAGTCGCCAACATGGAACAGGCGCATCGCGCCCTGCCCGTGGGCAAGCCGGCCAACCCCATCTATCTGCCTGCGCCCGACGAAGTGGCGAAGGCCTTCTACAACGGCTTCGTCAACCCGCCCAAGAACAAGGACGTGCCCTCGATGCCGGCGAGCCTGTGGCACAGCATCCAGATCATCTTCTGGGGCTTCCTGGTCTCGTCGCTCATCGGCGTGCCGCTCGGCATCCTGTCCGGCACTTACAACCTGGTGGGCCGCCTGAACGAACCCTTCATCGAATTCTTCCGTTATCTTCCGGCACCCGCCTTCGGCGCCCTGGCAGTGGCCATCCTCGGCATCTACGACGGTCCCAAGATCGCGATCATCGTCATCGGCACCCTGTTCCAGCAGGTGCTGATCATCGCCAACACCACCCGCAAGCTGGAGGCCACCATCATTGAGGCCGCCCGCACGCTGGGCACGAAGAACCTCAAGCTGCTGACCCGCGTAGTGGTGCCGGGCGTCCTGCCCGACCTCTATCGCGACCAGCGCATCCTGCTCGGCTGGGCCTGGACCTACCTGATTGTGGCCGAGCTGATCGGCACCAGTTCCGGCATCACCTGGTTCATTACCCAGCAGGCGCGCTACCAGCATTTCGACAACGTCTACGCCGCCATCATGACCATCGGCATCATCGGCTTCGGTACCGACCTGCTTCTGGCCCGCGCCGGCCGCCGGCTGTTCCCCTGGGACCGCAGCCAGGACCGGAAATGAGGATCTAAGCATGAATCTGTTTGAACCCCATCTGCCCACCTATCTCGACCAGTCGGACGACGTCCGGGCGCGCTTCGAACGCATCCGGAGCCGCGAGGTCATCCTCGAAGTGTGCGGCCTCGGCAAGCGCTACCGTTCACCCCAGGGCGAGACCGAGGCGTTGCGCGGCATCGACTTCAGCGTCCGCCGGCGTGAATTCGTCTGCGTCATCGGCCCCTCCGGCTGCGGCAAATCGACCCTGATCCGCATCCTGGCCGGCCTGGAAAGCCATACCTCCGGAGACGTGCTGCTGGACGGCAAGCCGGTCACCGGGCCGGGGCAGGACCGTGGCATGGTGTTTCAGGGCTATTCCCTGTTTCCCTGGCTGACGGTGAAAAAGAACGTGATGTTCGGGCCCGAGATGAACGGCCGCAGCCGCGACGAGGCCGAGCGCGACGCCTTGCTGTGGCTCGATCTGGTCGGCCTGGACAAGTTCGCCGACGCCTATCCGCATCAGCTTTCCGGCGGCATGCGCCAGCGCGTCGCCATCGCCCGCGCCCTGGTCAACCAGCCGCGCATCCTGCTGATGGACGAGCCGTTCGGGGCGCTGGACGCCCAGACCCGCGCGAAGATGCAGTCGCACCTGATCGACATCTGGCGCAACATCGACGTCACGGTGCTGTTCATCACCCACGATCTCGACGAGGCAATCTACCTGGCCGACCGCATCCTCGTGCTGAAGGCGCATCCGGGCGAAGTGCAGGAGGTGATCGAGGTGCCGGTGCCGCGGCCGCGAACGCCTGCGCAGTTCAACTTGCCCGAATTCCGTGCGACCAAGGCGCGTTTGGAGGAACTCATCCATCCCGCGCCGGAGCCCATGCCCGAAGACGAGCGGGCAGTGAAGCCGCATCTGATCCGGCTCACCAACGTGAACGACAACGTCGAGTAAGCCATCGTGTACTGGTCCGATCTCACCTGGTCCGAAATCCCCGACGTGCTGGCGCGCTGCGGCCACGCCGCCATGCTGCCGGTGGGCGCAACCGAACAGCACGGGCCGCATCTCGGCTGCGGCGTCGATTTCGTGATCGCCGAGCAGCTGTGCGCCGCCGTCGCCGCCGAGACCGGCGTGCCCATGCTGCCGACGCTGCCCTACGGCTGCTCGCTCGGGCACAGCCGGCGCTGGCCCGGCACGCTCGCCCTGCAGCCCATCACCCTGATCCAGCTGGTCAAGGAAATCGGCGACTGGGCCTATCACAGCGGCATCCGCCGCCTGTTCATCGTCAACGCCCACGTCACCAACGCCGCGCCGCTGCGCTGCGCGCTGGAGATGCTGCGCGCCGAGCACGACGACCTGATGGTCGCGGTGATTAATACCGCAACGCTGAGCGAGCGGGTGCGCGCGCTCCACTCCACCGACGCCGCCGACTGGCACGCCAACGACGCCGAGACCTCGATCATGCTGGCCCTCGCGCCCGAGGGCGTGCGCCCGGACAGGCTGGCGGAGGCCGACGACCCGGACCGCACCTGCGGCTGCGTCTTCGCCCATCCGGTCAACCGCACCAGCCTGAACGGCGTCACCGGCACGCCCAGCCTGGCAAGCGCGCAAAAAGGCCAGCGCTGGTTCGACTGGCTCGTCGAGGACCTCGCCGCACTGGTGCGCACGGGCTGCGCCGAGACGCCGCCGCTCGACCAATCCTATTTCGGGGACGTCGTCCCCGCCGCCACCACCCGTTAGACAAGGACGCATCATGAACACGATCGACGATACTGCCGTGCTGGACAAACCCGTCACCAGCCACCCGGCAGAGGAAACTGCCCGCCTGCAGCGCGAGCTGACCGACAAGGGCGTGAAATACTGCATCGGCGCCTACGTCGACATCCACGGCGTGCCGAAGGCCAAAGTCGTGCCGATCGGACATCTTCCCCAGATGGCGAAAGGCTCCGAGCGCTACACTGGCTACGCGCTGGACGGCCTCGGCCAAGCGCCGAACGACGACGAGCTGACCTCGGTGCCGGACCTCGACCGCGCCATCCAGTTGCCGTGGGAACCGAAGATCGCCTGGATTCCGGCCGACAACCATTTCCAGGGCAAGCCGTATGCCCTGAACACCCGCGTCGCCCTGAAGAACCAGCTGGCCAAGGCGGCCGAGCTGGGCTACGGCATGAACCTCGGCATCGAGTGCGAGATCTTCCTGCTCAAGCAAAGCGAAGACGGCAGCCTGTCGGTGCCGGTCGCCGACGACAAGCTGACCAAGCCCTGCTACGACGTGCGCGGCTTCGTCGACAATTTCTCGTGGCTCGACAAGGTGGCGACCTCGATCAACGACCTCGGCTGGGACCTGTATTCCTTCGACCACGAGGACGCCAACGGCCAGTTCGAGTTCGACTTCAACTACGCCGACGCGCTGACCACCTGCGACCGGCTGACCTTCTTCCGCTTCATGGCCAAGCACTACGCCAAGGAGGAAGGCCTGCTGGCCACGATGATGCCCAAGCCCTTCGCCGACAAGACCGGCAACGGCGCCCACTTCAACATGTCGCTGTACGATCTCGCGACCGGCAGGAACCTGTTCGCCTGCGCACCCGAGGACGACCCGCACGGCATCGGCCTGACCCCGCTCGGCTACCGCTTTGTCGCCGGCATCCTCAAGCACGGCCGCGCCCTGTGCGCCGTGTTTGCGCCGACCGTGAACAGCTACAAGCGCCTGGTACGGCGCGGCGCCATGAGCTACTTCTCCTGGGCGCCGGTGTTCAACTCCTGGGGCTCGAACAACCGCACCAACTCGGTGCGCATCCCGGCCGGCGGCGGCCGCTGCGAATCGCGCAACGCCGACGGCGCGGTCAACCCCTACCTGGCCGCCACGCTGGTGCTGGCCGCCGGCCTCGAGGGCATCCGTGAGGGCCTTGATCCCGGCAATCCCAACGAGGACAACCTCTATGCGATCGGCGACGACGAGCGCCGCGCACGCGGCATCGAGTTCCTGCCGCAGACGCTGCAGGAGGCCGTCGCCGCCTTCGCCGCCGACCCGCTGGTTGAAGCCACGCTGGGCCGCGAACTGCGCGACGAGTTCGTCCGCTACAAGACCGAGGAGTGGGAGGCCTACCACCTTGCGGTCAGCAAGTGGGAAGTTGAACGTTATTCCTACATGTTCTGAGCCATGAAGCCGAACCGCCTGGACAAACCCGTCACCCTGGTCAGCCGCATCAGCGTATCGCTGCGGCCCGACCTGCTGTCCGAACTGGACCGGATGGTGGAGAGTCGCGGCTATGACAGCCGCTCGCAGGCAATCGGCGAAATGGTTCATTACCAGCTGGCCGAGCACAAGCGTGCGCTCGGCAACGAGGTCATGGCGGGTGCCCTCACCCTGCTCTACAACCGTTCCACGCGCGGCCTGCAGGGGCGGCTTGCGGACCTGCAATATCAATACATCGACGAGGTGGTCAGCTCGCTGCACGTGCACCTGACCGAGGACCGCATGCTGGAGGTGCTGCTGGTGCAGGG
>JBLMYH010000114.1:0-10298 GCA_050258175.1 Hyphomicrobiaceae bacterium | reverse complement strand
GGATCGCGTAGTCGCGCCATTCGGTGCGGTGCTGGAACTTGTGCGACAAGAGCCGCATCACCACCGATTCGGCCTCGTGCTCGTCGTCCTTCGTCGGCATCACCTGGATGGCGTCGCCCAGTCCGAGGTCGCTCCACAGGCGTTTCTCGAACAGCTTGGGGTTGTTGGCGATCAGACTGTTGGCGGCTTTCAGGATGCGCACCGAGGAGCGGTAGTTCTGCTCCAGCTTGACCACGTGCAGGTGCGGGTAGTCCTCGTTGAGCTGGCGCAGGTTGTCGGCCGAGGCGCCGCGCCAGCCATAGATCGCCTGGTCGTCGTCGCCCACCGCGGTGAACGCCGCACGCACCCCGGTGAGCTTCTGCAGCAGACGGTACTGCGCGACGTTGGTGTCCTGATACTCGTCGACCAGGATGTGGCGCAGGCGGTTCTGCCACTTCTCGCGCAGCTCGGCGTGGGTGTCCAGCAACTCGGCGGGCAGGCGAATCAGGTCATCGAAGTCGACCGCCTGGTAGGCGCGCAGGGTGGCGTCGTAGCGGTCGTAGATCTTGGCGTAGGCGCGCGCGTTGTCGTCCTCGGCCGTCTGCAGGGCTGCGGCCGGCGACTTCAGTTCGTTCTTCCACAGCGAGATGCGCGCTACCGCGCGGCGGATTTCCTGCTTGTCGGTGGTCTTGAGGATTTCCGAAATGATGCCTGCGGCATCGGCCGAGTCGAGGATCGAGAACGCCGGCTTCAGTTCGGCGAATTTGGCGTCCTCGCGCAGCATCCTGAGGCCCATCGAGTGAAAGGTGGTGACGATCAGGCCCTTGGTGTTGACGCCCTGCGTCAGCTTGGCGGCACGCTCCTGCATCTCGCGCGCGGCCTTGTTGGTGAAGGTGATCGCTGCGATCGAGCCCGGCTTGTAGCCGCATTCTCCGATCAGGTAGGCGATCTTGTGGGTGATGACGCGGGTCTTGCCCGAACCGGCGCCTGCCAGCACGAGCAACGGACCGTCGAGGTACCTCGCCGCTTCACGTTGCGGCGCATTCAGTGCGGCAAGCAGGCTCATGCCGTCGGCGCGGCGCCGAATTCATGGTTCAGATAATCGTTGATCGCATCCGATTCGTACAGCCAGCTTTGCTGGCCGTTGGTGTCGGTTGCCAGCAGGCAGGGCACCTGCGGCTTGCCGCCGCCGGCGATCAGTGCCGCCCGATGCGCGGGATCGTTTTGCGCATCGCGCAGTTCGATCCTGAGCGAGAGTCGGCGGATCACGCGCCGGGTCTTGAGGCAGAACGGGCAGGTCGGATAGTGGTAGAGCGCGAGATGCCGGGTGCGCGCGTCGACGGCCTGCTGCTCGGCGGGCGCGCGCACGATGCCCTTGGGTTGGGTGAGCCAGTTGCCCAGCAGCAGGAACGGGCCGAGGATGGCACGCAGGGATTTGAAAAACAGGCGGATCAGGGGTTTCATGGCGCAGACGTCACAAGGGGTTCAGGTGGGCGCGCTATGATGCAGGTCAACACAGCACACAATCGAAGCCGTATTTTATATGCCTACCTATGCCGTTGGCGATCTTCAGGGATGTCACGCTTCCCTGCTGCGCTTGCTGGATGCGATCAAATTCGACCCGGCGGCTGACCGGTTGTGGCTTGTCGGCGATCTGGTCAATCGCGGACCGGATTCGCTGGCCGTGTTGCGGACCGTCAGGAATCTGGGTGACGCCGCCATCAGCGTGCTCGGCAACCACGATCTGCACTTGCTGGCGCTGGCCGAGGGCTTCGGGCGCGCGCACAAGGGCGATACGCTCGACGATATCCTCGGCGCACCGGATCGCGAAGAATTGCTGTACTGGCTGCGACAGCAGAAGCTGGCCTGGCGCGAAGGCGATTTCCTCATGGTGCATGCCGGGGTGCTGCCGGGCTGGACGGTGGATGACACGATGCAGCGTGCCGCGGAGGCCGAGGCGGCGTTGCGCGGCCCGCATTACCGCGATTTTTTTGCGCAGATGTACGGCAATGCGCCGATTGCCTGGAATCCGGATTTGCAGGGCGTCGAGCGGCTGCGGGTGATCGTCAACGCCTTCACCCGGCTGCGCTATTGCACGGCGGGGGGCGAGATGGAATTCCACCACAAGTGCGCGCCCGGCGCGCAGCCACCTGGCTGGCTGCCGTGGTTTGAGGTGCCGGGGCGACGGAGCGCCGGAGCGACCATCGTCATCGGCCATTGGTCGACGCTCGGCCTGGTCAACCGCGATGACCTGATCGCGCTGGATACTGGCTGCCTGTGGGGCGGCAGCTTGACTGCGGTCAGACTGCAGGACCGGCAGGTGTTTGCGGTGAAGTGTCCGCAGGCGCGACATCCAAAAGCTTAGCGACCGACCGTTCCGCCTGTGCCGCTAGATCGCGCCGGTGGCCATTGGGCGGGATGGAATCGCCGAAATGCAGTTCGGCGACGAGGCCGGGCTCGCTGACGATCCGTTTCAGGCTCTGCCACATGCTGACTTCGTCGATATAGGCGGGGGTAGCGCTGTATGCGCCGTCCAGCGTGCGGTAGCGCAGGGCCGCCGGCACGATCGGGCAATTCAGCTCGACCGCCGGCTGCAGCAGCGACGGCATGAAGCGGCGCAGCCCGCGGCCGTCGCTGGTCGTGCCTTCGGGAAATACGGCCACCCAGGCGCCCGACTGCATCAGCGCACGCATCTCGGTGTTGATGCGCGCCGTATCGGCGCGGCGACCACGCTCGATGAACAGCGTGCCGGTCTTGTGCGCCAGCCAGCCCGCCACGGGCCACGCCCGCACCTCGGCTTTGGAGACGAAGTGCACCCGCTGCGCTGCGTAGATCACGTAGATGTCCAGCCACGACACGTGGTTGGCCACCAGCAGCGCGCCGCCGCTCAGGCGGGGCGCTGCTGTCGCCTGGAGCCGCACGCCGAGCACATGGAGCAGGCGCCGCGACCAGGCCATGATGCGGCGGTCGCGTTGCACGGGACTGAGCAGGGGGAAAATCACCCCGGCCAGCGTGACGCCCCATGCGAGATGCAGCAGCAGCAGACCGATGCGAAGCGTGCGGCGCAGGGAAACGGGGAAGCGGGCAAGGCTCATGCATTCATTGTACGGCCCTGGCCGCGCGGAGTAGGCCGCGGCTGCGATCGGCTCATCGCGAACCACGCCGTTTATCCGAGGAGCCGGCGCGCATAACCGCGATTGAGCTGCGCCATCGGCAGCAGCATCAGCAGGTCGGCGGTGTTGAAATCGGGGTCCCAGGCCGGCTCGCCGCACACCATCGCGCCGAGCCGCGTGTAGCCCTTGATCAGCGGCGGCGGCGCTGCATTCCGGCCATCGTCGAGTGATTCGACCGGCAGCCGATAGCGTGGGGTGGCGCGCCATTCGATCGGCGCGAGATGGCGCTGGGTGATCTGGCGGTACACGCTGGCGGCGATATGGCCGCCGTCGCCCATGCCGATGCTGGCGCAGCCGACGATGTATTCGTAGCCATAGCGCGTCATGTAATCGGCCAGCCCCATCCACAGGCGGGCGATGACGGCGCCGCTGCGGTGGGCCGGGTGCACGCACGAACGGCCCAGTTCGGCCATGCGCGGGCGCAGGAATTGCAGCCGGGTCAGGTCGAATTCCTGTTCGGAGTAATAGCTGCCGACCCGCTTTGCGGCATCGGGCGAGAGGATGCGGTAGGTGCCGACGACCTCCCCGCCGGCAAGCTCGCGGACCAGCAGGTGGTCGCAGAACGGATCGTACAGGTCGATATCATGCCCCGCCAGGGCGGACGACAGGGACGCGCCCATCTCCTCGGCGAATATCTTGTGGCGCAGACGCTGCGCTTCGCGGATTTCGCTGTCGTCCACGGCCAGCGATACGTGGTAACGGCTGGCGGCTGGCGATTGCAGGTGGCTGCGGGTGTCGAGCATGGGGCGCTCCCGTGGTGGAATGCGCCCAGCTTAGAGACCGGGTGTTAACCCGCCGTGACGTTCAGATTTCGAAATAATGACCGGCCAAGCCCCCCTTCCCCGAGGGACTGCAATGCCGGTTCCGCTTCAATGCGATACGCGCGTCGTTCCACCGCCGGACAGCACGCGTACGCGATCGCCTACCTGGAACGCCTCATCCGCTGCCTGGGTGATGGCGATCATCCGCCCCGAATCGAGCTTGACGGTGATTTCCAGACCCTTCTGGCGCGTCACGGCTTCTTCCGTCGCCGCACCGCCCAGTCCACCCAGCACTGCGCCGCCCGTCGCAGCGATCACGCTGCCGCGGCCGCCACCGACCGTACTGCCGGCGACACCGCCGACGATTGCGCCCGCGCCTGCGCCGACGGGCGTCTTCGTGCCCTCGATCTTCACTTCACGCACCGAATCCACGATGCCCATCTGCACTTCCTGCACGGCGCGCGTCTGTTCGCGGCTGTAGTCCTCGCCGCCCAAACCGCCGGCGCAACCGGCCAGGCCCGCCGCCCCTGCGGCCAGCAGCGCGAAGCCCACAAGCCCAAACGTCTTCTGCATCATGACTGTCCTCGTTGCGTGCATTTCTACCCCTGCAAATCAATTCAGAACGTCTTTCCAAACGCGATCTTGAGCCTTCCGGCGATCTCCTGCCGGCTCGGCGCGTGGTTCTGGCCGCCGCGGTGCTCGATCTTGATCGCGCCCATCACGCTTGCCAGCTGGCCGGCTGTTTCCCAGTCCAGCCCGTGGGTGATGCCGTACAAAATGCCGCTGCGATAGGCGTCGCCGCAGCCGGTGGGGTCGAGGATGGCTGCCGGGCGCACCGCCGGGATGGCGATCTGCCTGCCGGCCACGTGGATCACCGAGCCTTCGCCGCCGCGTGTCACGATCAGCGCCTCGACATGGCGCGCCAGCGTGGCCAGGTTCTCCCCGGTGCGGCTTTGCAGCAGTTCGGCCTCGTAGTCGTTGAGGATGACATAGCGGGATTTGTGCACGCATTCCAGCAGTTCCTCGCCGGAAAACAGCGGCATGCCCTGGCCCGGATCGAAGACGCACGGCACGCCGGCTTCGTGAAAGCCGCGCACGTGGCGCAGCATGCCGTCGCGCCCGTCCGGGGCGACGATCCCCAGCTTGACGTCCGGCACCTCGCGCACGTCGTTTTCGTGCGCATAGTTCATCGCGCCGGGGTGGAAGGCCGTGATCTGGTTGTCGTCGAGGTCGGTGGTGATGAAGGCCTGGGCGGTGTAGGTGCCGCTGATGTGACGGATGTAGTCGCGTGAAATGGCTTGCGTGTCGAGGCGCTCGGCGTAGGTGCCGAAGTCGTCTCCGACGGTTGCCATGATCAGCGGTTCGCCACCGAGCAATTTCAGGTTGTAGGCAATGTTGCCGGCGCAGCCGCCGTACTCACGGCGCATCTCCGGCACCAGAAACGATACGTTCAGCATGTGGATCTTGTCGGGCAGGATGTGGTGCTTGAAGTGGTCCTGGAACACCATGATGGAATCGAAGGCGAGGGAACCGCAGATGAGAGTACGCATGAGGCCTGTGGGTTGAAAACGACAACCCGAATTATACGCAGGCGGTCCGGCGGGGTTTCACGGAAGATTCACGCCGCTGACCGCGCAGGTTCACGCAGCGCGGCGATGCTGCGCGCATGGATGCGAAGCGCCTCGCTCTCTGGTGGTCGATTCCGGCAAGCTTGTTTGCCGCAGATGCGCTGGCATGGGGCCTGACGACCCATGTGTATTTTGCGCAATTGCTGGTCTGGGCAGTGCCGCTGGTCGACCCTGCGCTGCGCCGCGCAGTGCGGCGCTTCCCGCAGCGCCTGATGGCTGGCGCCTGCCTGCCCGATCTGGCGTTGGTCGGTGCCACCGCGGGGACCCGCGCATTCGCTACAAGCCACCGCTGGGAGACCGCACACGCCTTGCTCGATGCGGCCTGCGACGACGAATCGCGGGCCTGTGCAGTCGGCGCGATGAGTCACCTGTGGGTCGACATCATCGCGCACAATCACTTCGTCCCGGCACACGAGTACCTGTGGTGGAATGTGCCGATGCTCACCCATGCCGCAGCGGAATGGGCAATGGACCGCCACGTCGTGCGGCACCTGTTTCGCCCGTCCGCGCCCCTGCTGCACGCCGACGACTGGCTGGTCGATTATGTGGCGTGCCATTTTGATTGTCCGCCCGCCGCCAGCCGCCGTGCGATTCGCCAGCTGGCCGGCGCCGAGAGGCTGCTGCGGCAGAGCCGCCTGCCCCATGCGTTGCACGGCATGGGGCAGGTGCTGGATCGCAGGCTCGCCGCGCGTTTCGATTACTACCTTCAGGAGGTTGCGGCCCGCCTGCCGCAGATGAACCGGGTGCTGGCCGGCGAGGCGCCCGCCTGGTTGCCCGATTGCCCGCCGGGCGCGGTGACGCGCCAGCGCATTGCTGCCCACGCGCCGGAATTGGTGGCGTGCCGGCTGCCGCTGCCGGGAGATCTGTTCGAAGCCGAGCTGCAGCCGCCGTTTCGCAACATGGCTTGAGCTTCTGGCGCCTCCTGCTACAAGGCCAGCGAGAGGGCGGCGATCGTACCGCCGAGCAGCGCGCCCACCAGCACATCGCTCACATAGTGCAGCCCCAGCACCAGCCGCGACAGTGCGACCAGCGCAGTGAAGGGCCATACCAGCCAGCCGAGCGCCGGGTAGTAGGCGGTGGCAACCGCGCTGAACACGACCGCATGCAGGGTGTGGCCTGACGGAAAGCTGAAACGGTCGAGCGGCGCGGTCAGGCAGCGGATCGAGGGGCAGGCCTGATAGGGACGGGGGCGCTCGGTGGCGCCTTTCAGCCATTTGTAGATCAGCGTGCCCACGAGGCCCGCCGCGATCATTTGCAGCACGGCGGGCAGTGCCTCCCCGCGATGCCAGACGATCAGCGCCAGCATCAACGCATACCAGAACACGCCGTCGCCCATGCGGCTGGCGAGCCGCAGCAGGCTGACCGCCCAATCCGGCAGACGCACGCCATTGAGGCGTTCCAGCCAGGCATGTTCGCGCGCAGCCAGCCGGTCGAGGCCGTGATGGGCAACCAGACTCAAGCGGCTCTGCATGGTGGACTCCTGTTAAAGGGTGGGGGCGGTGGTAGGCCAGCCCCGCCCCGCGTCGGGCACGGTCTGGGGGTGGACGAGTCGCAGCAGCACCCGCTCGAAGCTGTCGATGATGGCATCCCACGACAATTGCGCGGCGCGCGCGGCGGCGGCGCTGCCCAGGCGGCGTTGCTGCACGGAATCGGAGATCAGCGACACGGCGTGCGCGATGAACGCGGCCTCATCCTCGGGACGCGCCTTAAGACCGGTTTCGCCATGGCGGATGACTTCTTCGGCGGCAGCGCAGTCGTAGGCCACGACCGCCAGGCCGGAAGCCATCGCCTCGATCGTCACGTTGCCCCAGGTCTCGGTCAGGCTGGGGAACAGGAAGACGTCGCCGGACGCGTAGTGCGCGGCCAGCGCCTCGCCGGTCTGGGTACCGCAGAACACCGCATCGGGGCGTTTGGCCTGCCAGCCGGAACGTTCCGGACCGTCGCCCACCAGAACCAGGCGGCTGGCCGGATGGGCGGCGCGCATGGCGTCGAAGGCATCAAATACCAGTGTCAGGTTCTTTTCGGCGGCCAGGCGGCCGACATACAGTACTGCGGTCTCGTTCTCGTTCACCCCCCAGCGCGCGCGCAGGTCGGGGTCGCGGCGTCCCGGATGGAACAGCTTGGTGTCCACCCCGCGCCCGATGATCTCGATGTTCTCGTAACC
Organism: Hyphomicrobiaceae bacterium; assembly: GCA_050258175.1. Taxonomy (GTDB): domain Bacteria; phylum Pseudomonadota; class Gammaproteobacteria; order Burkholderiales; family Thiobacillaceae; genus Thiobacillus. Next base: position 2,593 of record JBLMYH010000114.1, on the reverse strand, counting down.
ATGGTCCAGTAGTTCGCGGCGGATGCCTTCGGTCGGGACCAGCGTGACCGCGGCCTTGTTATGGAATTTGCGCAGATAGGCGACGATGGCGCGGCGCAGCAGACCAAAGCCATAGTGGCTGCTGTAGCTGTGAAAATTGGTATGGAAGTCGCTCGCCACCGGCAGTCGCAGCTTATTGGCCACGGCCAGCGCCGACCAGCCGAGCGGCCCTTCGGTCGCAATCTGCACCACGTCCGGGCGCTGCCGGGTCCACAGCCGGGTCAGCGCGGTTTTCGCCGGCAGGCCCAGCTTCAGCCCCTCGTACCGCGGCAGCGCAATGCCGCGCTGCAGGTGTTCGCTGAGGGTGGCGGTGGGCTGCGGCTGGTCGTCGGAATGCTGTCGCGGACGGATCAACTGGACCTGGTGGTTGCGAACCTGCAGGCCATTCACCAGGCGACCCAATGTCATTGCCACGCCGTTGACTTCGGGCGGATAGGTTTCGGTCACCACCGCGATGCGCAGTTGCGGGCGCATGGACGGGAGCGTTTGACAGGTGAATTCGGCTGCATCCATGGGGGCAGCATGCCCCCGCCGTGCGACAAACAGATGACGCCGAGGTGATGGTTTGGTGAAGCTAGGCGCCCGGTTCGAAAGCCATTCGCGGGCCGCCGCGATCGTGGCGCCTCAGCTCGTGGAGGAAGGCGTCAACAGCAGGGGTGTTCCGGCACCGCGATTCGGTCGGCGCTGCGCGCAGGTGCGCCTGCAGCCGATGGATGGCCAGCGGTTCTGCCGCCAAGCTGGGGCTGGGATGCCTTTTGTGGTTTGCTCAACGAATTAGCACAAGCGCCCACACCGCGACCACGTTGACGAGTGCGATCATTACCGCGGCGCTGCCCATGTCCTTGGCGCGCTTGATGAGCTGGTGGTGCTCAAGGGAAATCCGGTCCACCGCCGCCTCGAGCGCCGAATTCAGCAGTTCGACAATCAGCACCAGCAGAACCGAGCCGACCATCAGCGCACGACTTGTCCCGGTCTCTCCCAGGTAGAGTGCAAGCGGGATCAGCAGCAGGCCGAGGAAGATCTCCTGGCGGAAGGCGTCCTCGTACCGGAAGGCCGCGGTGAGCCCGGCCCACGAGTAGCCTGCAGCGTTCAGTACGCGCCGCAGGCCGGTCTTGCCCTTGTAGGGGCTGGCGGGCTCGGTCATGGCGCCGGCTTGTAGGCCAGATCGAGCTCGCGCGCGGCCTTGACGTCGTCCAGACGCCGTACCGGCAGACTATAGGGCGCACCCTTCACCAGGTCGGGGGTCGTTTGGGCCTCGTGCTTGATTGCCTTCATCGCCTCGACGAAGCCGTCGAGCGTCTCGCGGCTTTCGGTTTCGGTCGGTTCGATCAGCAGGCATTCCGGCACCAGCAGCGGAAAATAGGTGGTCGGCGCATGATAGCCATAGTCGAGCAGGCGCTTGGCGAAGTCCATCGCCGAGACGCCGGTGGCGTCCTTCAGCTTCTTCAGCGTGACGATGAACTCGTGGCTGGCGCGGCGTTCGGGGAAGGCAAGATCGAAGCCCGCCTCGCGCAGCCTGGCCATCAGGTAGTTGGCGTTCAGCGTCGCGTATTCGGCGACGCGGTGCATGCCTTCGCCGCCCAGCAGGCGGGCGTAGACGTAGGCGCGCATCAGCACGCCGGCGTTGCCCATGTTGGCCGACATGCGGCCGATCGATTGGGGCAGATCGGCCTCGGTCGCCAGGCGGTAGAAGCCGTTCTCGTTCAGCACCAGCGGGATCGGCATGAAGGGCAGCAGGCGTTCCGCCACGCCCACCGGGCCCGCGCCCGGCCCGCCGCCGCCGTGCGGGGTGGAGAAGGTCTTGTGCAGGTTCATGTGGATGACGTCGAAACCCATGTCGCCCGGGCGCACCTTGCCGAGGATCGCGTTGAGGTTGGCGCCGTCGTAGTAGAGGAGGCCGCCGGCGTCGTGCACGATCTTCTGGATCTCGGCGATGGTCTTCTCGAACACGCCGAGCGTCGACGGGTTGGTCAGCATCAGGCCGGCGGTGTGCGGGCCGACCGCCGCCTTCAGTGCGGCGAGGTCGACGCTGCCGCTGCCGTCGGTGGGGATCTCCTTGACCGTGTAGCCGCACATCGTCGCGGTCGCCGGGTTGGTGCCGTGCGCCGCGTCCGGCACGATGATTTCGCGCCGCGCGCTGTCGCCGCGCGCGTCGTGGTAGGCGCGGATCATCGCTACCCCGGCGAATTCGCCGTGCGCGCCCGCCATCGGTGCCATCGACACGCCCGCCATGCCGGTCACGTCCTTCAGCATTTCCTGCAGCTCGAACATGCTGGCGAGGAAGCCCTGGCCGGTCTCGTCCGGGCTCGCCGGGTGGCGCGCCAGAAACTGCGGCAGCATCGCCAGCGAATTGCACGCGCGCGGGTTGTACTTCATGGTGCACGCGCCTGTCGCAGCAGAACTTCTCGATCGACACGCAGTTCTACCCGCTCGGCTCGTGCACCATGAAGTACAACCCGCGCGCGTGCAATTCGCTGGCGATGCTGCCGCAGTTTCTGGCGCGCCACCCGGCGAGCCCGGACGAGACCGGCCAGGGCTTCCTCGCCAGCATGTT
>JBLMYH010000113.1:0-9095 GCA_050258175.1 Hyphomicrobiaceae bacterium | reverse complement strand
GGATGCCCAGCGCATGCATGGCTTCGGAGCAGAGGTACTCGCGGATTGACGAACGCAGCACGGCGCGGCCGTCGGCGCCGCGTGAGTAGGGGGTCTGCCCGGCGCCCTTCAACTGCAGTTCCATTCGCTCGCCGCCGGGCGTGCGGATTTCCGCGATGGTCAGCGCGCGGCCATCGCCCAGCTGCGGCACCCAGTTGCCGAACTGGTGGCCGGCGTAGACCGAGGCCAGCGGCGCATACGCCGGCCACGGACGGTTGCCGGAAAGGATGTCGAGCAGTTCCTGGTCGCCGCGGTCGAGGCCGAGTTCCGCCGCCAGCCGGTCGTTGAAGTGGACCAGGCGCGGCTGCGGCAGCGGCGTAGGCGCGACCGGCGTGTGGTAGGGGTCGCTCAGGCGGGCGTAGCGCGGTTCGATCGGAAGCGCCCAGTAGGGTTTCAGCGTCTGCGGGCTCATCGCTTCAGCGATAACCTTCCTCGCGCAGTACGCGCTGCACGACCGGGCGCGCCCGCATGCGCTGGTAGTGGGCGCCACAGTGGTCCGGCAGTTCGATGCCGAGCTTGTCGGCCCAGAATTCCACATAGAACAGCGCGGCATCGGCGATGGAGAAGCGGCCGGTGACGTAGGCCCGGCCGGCGAGCGCCGCGTTCATGATCGCGAAACCCTGTTCGACGATTTCACGGCCGCGCGCCTTCACCGCGTCGTGGTCGGCCGCGTTCGGCGTGAAGGTGTCGGTGGTGAAGAGTCGCGCGAACCCCTGGCCGTGCAGGGTGCCGACGACGTGGTCCATGGCCTCGATCACGCGCGCCTCGCCCTCCGCGTCGGCGGGCAGCAGCCCGGCTTTCGGATAAGTGCGTGCCAGCCACCAGGCGATCGCCTGGAACTCGGTCAGCGCCGCGCCGTCGTCGCGCACCAGGGCAGGAATGGTCGCTTTCGGATTGACCGCGAGGTAGGCCGGCTTGCGATGGTCGCCGGCCGGCAGGTTGACGATATGGGCTTCGAACGGCAACGCGAGTTCCTCGAGCAGGATGTGGATGCCGGTGGAGCAGGAGCCGGGCGTCATGTAGAACTTGATCGCCATCAGTCGTCTTCCATCGACGGCAGCAGGATCACTTCGTCCGGCACGCCGTTGCCGTTTTCCTCGAAATCGAGGCCGCCGACCAGCGAATAGCCGGCATCGCCCTCGATCAGCACCACGGCCTGCGCCGGCATCTGCTGCAGCGCGGCGATCAGCTGTACCACCGTCATGCGTCCTGCCCCGGCGCAAGGCGGATGTCGACGTCGCGTGCCAGCCAGCCGAGCGTCACCGCGCGGAAGGCCTTGTCGTCCGCTGCGTCCCAGATCACGCACAGTAGGGCTTCGTCCCGGGTCAGGAGCGCGTCCTTTGCCATTTTTTCGCGGGCCGCCGCACAGGCCAGCGGGTCGGCATCGTGCTGGGCGAACACGGCGGCAGCGGCCTTGATGCCAGCGGTGATCTCGCCCTGGGAGGCCAGGTGAACGTGTTCGCCTTCGAGTCGGAGGGGGACCTGCATGGCGTGCTCCTGTCTGGGTGTCATGCCGAACACGCCTGGCCGGCCGGCCGTTCCGGCGCCATGGCGCGGAACACCGAGCAGCGCCGGAAGGCGTCGGCACCGGGTCTGATTCGTTTCTGGCTGCAATACTTGGCCGTCAGTTTCGCCAGCCCCTTGATGTCGCGGCCGCTGGCACCGGGGAACAGGTCGACCAGTTCGTCGAGCAGGGCGTCGTCGACGTCCAGTTCGAACTGCGCCAGCATCACCTGCCAGATCCGGCGTCGCGCGTCGCGGTCCGGCTGTTCGTAGCGGATCATCGCGATGCAGCGCGAGACGACGGCCTCGTCGATGTCGTCCACCCGGTTGGTGGTGAGGAACAGCAGGCCGTTGAAATACTCCAGCACGCGCAGGAACACGCCGACCACGGCGTTCATGGCGATGTTGTCGTCACGCCGCTTTATGTAAACGTCCGCCTCGTCGATCAGCATCACCGCGCCCCAGCGCTGCGCCCGGGTCAGCACCTCCTTGAGTGCGGTTTCCATCGCCGCCACGTTCAGGCCGAGCTGCCCGGAGTGCACGCGGTACAGCGGGCGCTGGATGATCTCCGAGTAGACCTCGGCGGTCAGCGTCTTGCCAACGCCGGGCGGGCCGGCGCACAGCACGGTGGTGCCGCCGGACTTGCCGGCGACGATGTCGTCCATCAGCACGTCCATCTCGGCGGTGAGGATGTCGATGAGGTCGGTCTGCTCCGGCGGCAGGACCAGCTTCTGTTTCAGTGCTGGCTGGTAGGCGTAGGGCGCGAGGTCTTCCACGTGCACCCACAGGTAGTGGTGCAGGTCGAGATGGAACATGAAGAGGTAGGGGTGTACCGGCAGCTGCGTGAACAGGCCCTTGGGGATCGCGTCGCGGGACGCGCTCACTTCATCTTCGGCGTTGTAGTGGTTGCTCTTCGCCGCCTTGCGCAGGTACTGGCCGAGGATGTCGCCGGTCGTTTCCAGGGTGGTGGTGCGGGCGCCGAGGATGCCCTCGTCGTTCACCAGGCGGGTGGTGCCGCCGCCGGAGGACAGCACCACCACGTCCTTGCGCGACCAGTCGGTGTCGCGGTGGGTCGCAGTCGGGTCCTCGGCGTAGAAGCCGGTGCCCCGTCCGGAGAACTGCGCGCCGTACTGGCCGCGCCAGTCGAAATAGCGCGCCACGGTATCGTCGTAGGCGGCGATCAGCTCGTCGCTCTCGCGCACGAACCCCTTGGTGGCGAAGATTTCAGCCACCGTCTTGTCGACCATGTCGGCGGCCGCGATGCGGATCGTTGCCGTGGCGAGCGTGCCTTTTGCATTGGCCTTGAGTTCGAGCATCACCTTGCCGGTTTCGTCGTTGGACGGCGCGATATAGTCGAGGCGCGTGACGACGTAGGCCAGCGGCTGATCCGCGACGTTCACGCGGAACAGCCAGCCGCGAAGCGCGTCCACCGTCAGAGTGCGGGCGATCGCCGGCATCAGCAATTCCAGGTCGTCGTCGGGGCCGAAGCGGGGGCCCTGGCCGTCGAAAGCCTGCTGCAACGTGGCGAGTTGCGCAGCGCGGGTGCGCATGGCCGGGCCGGCGGCCCGGTAAAGATTGCCGAGGAAGCCCAGCTCGGTGCCGGAGAGCTGGTGGAACGGCAGGGTCACCTTGCTGCCGAAGCGCAGCTGGTCCTGCAGCGGCGCCAGGCGCGGGAATACCGCGATCATGGCCTCGAGCTGGGGGCGGTCGATCTGCAGGTTCATGGCGTGCCCCGCCACGCGTCGGACTCCGGCTTGCACTCGAAGATTTCCGGCAGGCTCTTGCGGTAGACGCGCAGCCACATCAAGGTGGCCGGCGCCAGCGAGCGCACGGCGAACCACAGTGCTTCCCGCTCCGCTGCGCCGCCGGCGTCGATCTGCTGCGCGACGGTATGCCAGCCGCCCCAGTCCACCTCGGCCAGCAGGGTATGGACCTGCGGCGGCAGGTTGGCGGCCGCGTCGCTCATGATGCGAAGCTGGCGTGCCGTTTCCGCGCGGGTGAGGCGGGACGCGAGAAATTCGTCCTCATCGAGGCCTTCGGTCAGCGTCAGCGTGGCGACCCCTGCGTCCTCGATGATGGACAACAGCGAAGCGTTCAGCATGGGCATCCTTCCGGCGACGCGGCCGCCCACCTTGTCGTGTTTGCGACAAAACCCGACAAGGCGGGCACTTGGCTGCGCAGGACGCGGGCGGCTGTCATTTGCGGCGGGGACGTTCCGACGGCGCGTAGTTGCTGAAGTGGCCTTCGCGCGCCGCCTGTTTGCGGGCATTTGCGATGATCGCCGCGGCCTTGCCCGGCTGCGCAGGCAGCGACACCTGTTTATCCAGTGCGGCGCTGCCGCATTCGGGGCAGGCCGGCGCGCCCGATCCGCGCACCAGCAGCTCGAAGCTGCTGCCGCAGGTCTTGCAGACAAAGTCGAAAAGCGGCATGGGTTCCTCTGTGGCATTTGCGACAAAATCGGTCGCACAGAGGGGAATTAGCAAGAATGGGGCCCGCTGCGGCGGCAACGTGCTCCGCGGTGTTTTGGCCGCAGAACCACATGCCTGCGGGCCCGACGGCGTTCAGGAGGCAGCCGGGCTCAGCCCCCCGCTCGGGATAACACTTCGGGGGACCACCCCAGCACCCAATACAGTACCCAGAAACCCAGCACGTACGCGGCCGCAACGTGCCAGCCCTCCCGGATCCAGCGCCCGGTGTCCTTGGCTCTTTCGAATTCGTTGGTGATGGCCACCCCGGCCGAGGAGCCGAACCAGATCATGGAACCGCCGAAGCCGACCGCAAACGCGAGCATGCCCCAGTCGTAGCCGCCCTGGTCCAGCGCAAGCTTGGTGAGCGGGATGTTGTCGAATACGGCCGAAATGAAACCGAGGCCGAAGGCGGTATGCACCGAGGCGGCAGGCAGTTTCTCCACCGGCATCAGGCTCGCGGCGGTGACAAGGAAGATGAGGAACAGGCTGCCCTTGAGCGCGTGGCGCGCTTCGCGCCACGGGGTGGGGCGAAGCGCGGCGCCAAGCAGGATGGCGGCCCAGACGCCGACAGCGGGAAAGCCGAGCACCACGTTGGCCGTGATGGCGCCGCCGATGATGAGACCCACCACGCCCAGCCGCAGCCAGTCCACGTGGTGGTCGCGCGGCCAGTCCTTGCGGATCGGCTGATAGGCATGCTGCCGGTGGGCGGCAATGAAGGCCGAGAATGCGACGGCGACGGTAGAGGCGATGAAGGCGTCGGCCACGTGCAGCGCCGGCACGCCGGCGATCCACATCATGGTGGTGGTGGTATCGCCCACCACCGAACCCGCGCCCCCCGCATTGGAGGCCGCAACGATGGCAGCGAGGTAGCCCACCATGACCCGGCCCTGGAATACGCGGCGCGCGACGACGCCCCCGATCATGGCCGCGGCGATGTTGTCGAGAAAGCTTGAGATCACCGCGACCAGCGCCAGCAGCAGAAAGCCGCCGCGCCAGTCGTCGGGCAGCCAGTGCGGCAGCAGGTCGGGGACGTGCGATTGCTCGAACACTTTGGCGAGGATGGCGAAACCCAACAGCAGTCCGAGCAGGTTGAGCAGGAGCGGCGCTTCATGCAGCAGATGCGGCCTGAGGTCGTAGCCCAGTACGGTGACCTTGTACAACGCGATGATCACGAGCCCGGCCAGAGCGATCTCGAAATTTCGCTGATGGAGAAGTGCCACGCCCATCAGGGTGAGGGCGAAAAAGAAGAACTCGACAGGGAAAGGCAGCATGCGGGGGTGTCGTTTATGTAGTGGAGATGCCGGTCACGGGCTCAGCGAAACGCAGCGATTCTATGCGTTGTCGGGAACACGCGACCAGTCCCCGCGCATTTTGTCCGATCCCCCCGGGCACAAGCCGGATGCACGGGGTGGCGGTTGCGATGGGGAAGCCGATGAGCGAGCATGCCGCATTGGATTTTCTGCAGAAACAGGAGCACGCATGGATCACTGGTTTGTCTGGCTCGCCCGTTTGATGTTCATCGGCATCTTCCCGTTGGGGATCGGCATGCTTTTCCGCGCCTGGGTAATCGCGGTGCGCAGGGACATGCGTTATGTCGCGGATTGGCGCGGCCGCGCGATTCAGGACGGGGAACGCTGGGCCAACGCCGTCGTGGGCATCAACAGCGTAGGCGGCCTCGGGTTGCTTGGGGTGGGGCTGCTGGTCCTGTTGATCGGCCTGCCCTTTGCGATCTGGTCCGGCCTGACGGCGTTGATTGTCTGGAGCTATTATTTCGCGCTGCAGATCGTGGTGCAGCGCGCCAAGGGCTCTCCGGCGTCAGCCTGACGCGGTGTGGCTTGAATTGACCATCGTCGGGCAGCCGGATGGGCTATACCGTTGCAAAGGTGTAGAGTGCGCAAAATAAGAAATAGGCTATACCAAGTTTCCAACTTGTTCATAACCGCTAATCACAAGAGGAGGAGAACCATCAATGTCCAAGCCACAAAACTTTGATGCGAAAGCGTACTGGAGTGCAACGCTCCGGCTACTTGTTACAACGCTGGTTATCTGGTTCATTGTTTCTTTCGGTGCCGGCATCCTGTTCCGAGATGCGCTCGACGCCATTCATATCGGCGGTTATCCCCTGGGCTTCTGGTTCGCCCAACAGGGGTCCATCTTTGTCTTCGTCGGCCTGATCTTCTGGTATGCCAAGCGCATGGACAAGATCGACCGCGAGCATGATGTCCACGAAGAATAAGCACGACACCGAGGAGACAATCTAATGGATCTGAAAACCCTGACCTTCATCGTGGTGGGCCTGTCGTTCGCCCTCTACATCGGCATCGCCATCTGGGCGCGTGCCGGCACCACCAAAGAGTTCTATGTCGCCGGCGGCGGCGTCCACCCCATCATCAACGGCATGGCGACCGGCGCCGACTGGATGTCGGCCGCCTCCTTCATCTCCATGGCCGGCCTGATCGCCTTCCTCGGCTACGGCGGCTCGGTCTACCTGATGGGCTGGACCGGCGGCTACGTGCTGCTGGCCGTGCTGCTGGCCCCCTACCTGCGCAAGTTCGGCAAGTTCACCGTGCCTGAGTTCATCGGCGATCGGTATTACTCGCAGACGGCAAGGATCGTCGCGGTGATCTGCCTGATCTTCATCTCCTTCACCTATGTCGCCGGCCAGATGCGCGGCGTCGGCATCGTGTTCTCCCGCTTCCTCGAGGTGGACATCACGACCGGCCTGATCATCGGCATGGGGCTGGTGTTCTTCTACGCCGTGCTCGGCGGCATGAAGGGCATCACCTATACCCAGGTGGCGCAGTACTGCGTGCTGATCTTCGCCTACACCATTCCGGCCGTGTTCATCTCGCTGCAGATCTCGGGCAACGTGTTCCCGCAGCTGGGGCTGGGCGGCCACATGGGCGACATGTATTTCCTCGACAAGCTGAACAAGACGGTGACCGATCTGGGCTTCTCGGCCTATACCTCGGGCAACAAGAGCATGATCGACGTGTTCTGCATCACCCTGGCGCTGATGGCCGGAACGGCGGGTCTGCCCCACGTGATCGTGCGCTTCTTCACGGTGCCCAAGGTGCATGACGCCCGTCTGTCCGCTGGCTGGGCGCTGGTGTTCATTGCCATCCTCTACACCACTGCCCCCGCGGTCGGCGCCATGGCCCGCTACAACCTGCACGCCACGGTGAACACCGCGGTGGCCAGCGGCGGCGACGTGTTCGCCCCCGATGCCAGCATCGTCGGCGAGTCCCGCCCTGCCTGGATGAAGCGCTGGGAGAAGACCGGCCTGATTGCCTGGGACGACAAGAACGGCGACGGCCGCATCCAGTACTACAACGACAAGAGCAAGGACGAAGCCTTCCTGGCCAAGGCCGCCGCCGCCGGCTGGAAGGGCAACGAACTCGGCTCCGAGAAGAAGGGCAAGTTCGACGGTACGGTCGACCGTGACATCATGGTGCTGGCCAACCCGGAGATCGCTGGCCTGCCCAACTGGGTGATTGCCCTGATCGCCGCCGGTGGTATCGCCGCCGCGCTGTCGACTGCCGCCGGCCTGTTGCTGGTGATCTCTGCCGCCATCTCGCATGACCTGATGAAGGGCGTGTTCGCCAAGAACATTTCCGAGAAGGGCGAGCTGATGGCGGGCCGTATCGCCGCCGCCGTCGCGGTGCTGGTGGCCGGCTACCTCGGCTACAACCCGCCGGGCTTCGTTGCCCAAGTGGTCGCTTTCGCCTTCGGTCTGGCCTGTGCCTCGCTGTTCCCGACCATTGTCATGGGCATCTTCAGCAAGTCGATGAACCGCGGCGGCGCCATCGCCGGCATGCTCACCGGCCTGGTCTTCACCCTGGCCTACATCGTCTACTTCAAGCGCGACGTGCTGCTGGGCATGCCCAAGGTGCCCGATTCCGACTGGCTGTTCGGCATCTCGCCGGAAGGCATTGGTGTCGTCGGCATGATCCTGAACTTCTCGGTGTCCTACGTGGCGATGAAGCTGACACCCGCGTGTCCGGATCATATCCAGCACCTGGTCGAGGGCATCCGCTACCCGAGGGGTGCCGGTACGGCTCAGGCCCACTGATCCATTGCCGATGAAGCAAAAGACCCCCGCCGCGGCGGGGGTCTTTGTTTGTGCGGGCGGGCTAGACAGGCTGGGTCTGCCGGCGCTGTTCCCGCTCCAGCATTTTCAGACCGGAAAAACTCGCCGCCCCGCGGGCTTCCAGTTTTTGCCGTAGCGCCAGCAACAGTTCGGCCGTGGACAGGGCGTCGGCCAGCGCATTGTGGCGGGCATAGTTGCCGATCTGGAACAGCCCCATCCAGTCGTCCAGCGAGCGATAGCGTCGGGCGAGCTGCGGATGGAGCGCAGGCGCCACATAAGCCAGGTCGGCCCAGGCATGATGGAAGTTGAGGCCGAGGAAGCTCTGCATGGCGCGGCGGATCATCGGCTCGTCGAACGCGACATGAAAGGCGATGAGCGGATCCTTGCCGAGGTACTCGAGGAAAGTGAGCAGGGCATCGGCCGGCGGTACGCCCTGCCGCTGCGCGGTCCCGCCGATGCCGTGAATCAGGATGTTGTCCTTCGCGCTGATGCGGGCCTGTTGCAGCACGATTTCGAGACTGTCGCCCAATTGGATGCGGCCGTTCGTCACGGCCACGGCGCCAATGGCGATCAGGCGGTCGCGGCTGATGTTGAGCCCGCTGCTTTCCACGTCCAGCACCACATAACGGCTTTCGCCGAGGGCGCGGTCCCGGCGCGGCACCGGCAATGCCCGCCAGGCTGCCAGGCGCTGGACCTGGCGGGGCGTCAGTTCAGGTTTTCTGCCGAGGAACCGCTCCAGCCAGCTCATACTTGGTAGTCCAGGCCCAGCTTGGTCTGCAGCTTGCGTGCCTGGCGGAAGGCTTCCTTGAGGATGCGCCGGTCGAGGCTGTTGAGGGTATCGGGGTCGACGCGGTTGCTCAGGGTCTCCCCCCGCTCGCTCTGCCCATGGTGCAGGCGCAGACGCAGCAGCTGGATGAACAGGAAGGCTTCGCAGTAGGCGTCGACATCGCGCTTGCTGAGGTTCAGCGGCGCCGCGATTTCCCGCAGGCGCTGCA
>JBLMYH010000112.1:0-8071 GCA_050258175.1 Hyphomicrobiaceae bacterium | reverse complement strand
ACGCTGAAGGGTAGCGGGCGCATGGTTGGCCTCGACGACCTGGGCGAAGCCGCCTTGCGGCATGAACAGTTGATGAACAGTTGGCTGGCCGAGAAGAAGCCGGCCAGCGGCGACCTGTTGCGTTTGGTCGGACGTTCCCGAGGGGTGTTCCAGGACTGGGTGAACGCGCTGCAGGCCAATCAGTCGGCAAGCTTGCCGGTGCCCGCGTTGCTGGCCGCGCTCGACTGCGTGGCGCAGGGACGGCCGCTCGATGAGGCACCCGCCCCGGCTGCATCGTCGGCCAGGGACGTCGCGCCGGCGACGAACGAGCCAGAGGCCGTTGTTGCGGTCACCGAGACGCGGGACCAGGCGGTGGCCGAAGTTGACGCCACCGCGGAAACCCCAATGACAGCGGAAGCAGCGGCCGCGGGCGACGTCGATGCGGCCGTAGAGGCGGGAACGGGAGGCGATTGGCTGGCCTCCCCCGAAGCCGAGGCCGAATCTGTCGCTGCGCATGCGGATGCAAGCACCACCGCGGAACATTGGGCGGATGAAGCCGCCCAGGTTGGCGCAGGGTTCGCCGCCGAATTCGCCGCACACGAGCGCGATGAGGCGGACGCCGTTGCCGCATCGATCGGGGCGGACGACGTTCAGCCGGACGCGGCAGCGGTCCAGGCTGAGCCCCCCCTGCCGGAGGTTGGCGCGGTCGTCGAATACGCGCTGGCCCCGGTGGCGCTCGACATCGAGCCGGCGATGCCGGACGCCGCCGACGCACCAGGGGCGGACGCCCGCCTGACGCCGCTGCGGCCGGACGAGATCTGCATCGGCCCGGTTTGTCTTTCCACCGGCCTTTACGAAATCTTCATGACCGAGGCACATCAGCGCCTGGCCATGCTGCGGGAAGAGGCGGAGCGTCACGCCGCGACGGCGCACAGTTCGGTGAGCGAACACGCGCGCCGCGCGATTCACACCCTGGCGGGAATCGCGGGCACTGCCGGCATCACCGCCCTGTCCGATCTGTCACACGCCCTCGAGCAGTATTGGAACCGCTTTGTGCATGCGCCAATGCCGCCTTCGCACCTGTCGCTGGTCCAGGATACCGTCGCGCGCCTGCACGACATGATTGCAAGCATCGAAAGCGGACGGCTGCCCGACGTGGCGCACGACCTGATTGCGACCCTGGGCGAACTGGAGGATGAGCAGACGCCCGAAGCGGCGCCTGCACCGACGAACGGGACGCCGGACGCGGACGTCATGCCGGTCGCCGCTGCGGAGGTGCCCGTCGAGGCGAGCCCTGTCGCCGAACCGACCGAAGCCAGACAACCCGAGGCGGCATCCGGCCTGCCGGATATCAGTACGTTCGTTCCGGACATCAAGCATGCCGCTCCGGCGCCCGTCTTCGAGCGCCGCGAAGTGGCCGATGAGATCGACCAGCAGTTGCTGCCGATCTTTCTCGAGGAAGCCGACACGCTGGTACCGGATACCAGTACGCAACTTCGCGCGTGGAAAGATGCGCCCGCCAGCGCAGGCCCCCGCGATGCGTTGCGCCGCAACCTGCACACCATCAAGGGTAGTGCGCGCATGGTCGGCGCCATGCGTCTGGGCGAGCTGACGCACGTGATGGAATCGCGCGTGATTGCGGTGATCGACGGCCAGCTGAACGCGGCCACAGACGTCTTCGACACGCTCGAAGCCCAGCTTGATCGTCTGGCCGATGCGGTGGAGCACCTGAAGCGCGGTGAGCTTGCGCCGCTGATCGAAGACCTGTCGACTCCGCTGGAAGCCCCGATCGAACCGGTACTGGCCGACGTTCCGCCGACGACTGCAGTGACCGCCACGGCGGCGGATCCGCTCGCGCCCGCGCAAGCTGTCACACGCGAGAGCAATGCGCTGACGCTGCGGGTCCGTGCCGACTGGGTCGATCGCATGGTCAACCAGGCGGGCGAGGTGGCCATTGCGCGCTCGCGGATCGAAAGCGAAGTGTTCGCATTCAAGCGCCACGTCAATGAACTGTCGGAAGCGCTGGTGCGCCTGCGCGGCCATATTCGCGAAGTCGAGATCCAGGCCGAGTCGCAGATGCAGGCGACTTTCCAGACCCAGGGCGTGGCCGAGGAATTCGATCCACTGGAGTTCGACCGCTTTACGCGTTTCCAGGAAGTCACCCGCTTCCTGGCCGAGAGCGTGAACGACATTTCCACGGTGCAGCACATTCTGCTGGCGCGTCTAGGCGAGGCCGATGCCGCGTTGATCCAGCAGACGCGGCTCAACCGCGAGTTACAGCAGGATCTGCTGCGGGTCCGCATGGTGCCGCTCTATTCGGTGGCCGAGCGCCTGTACCGCACCGTGCGCCAGACTGCGCGCGACGTCGACAAGCGCGCCCAGCTCGACATCCAGGGCGGCGACCTCGAGATCGACCGCTCGGTGCTGGAGAAGGTGACCGCGCCGCTTGAACACCTGTTGCGCAACGCACTGGCGCACGGCATTGAAGACCCCGAGGTCCGCCGCGCTGCGGGCAAGGCCGAATTCGGCGAAATCGTGCTGTCGGCGCGCCAGACCGGCAACGAAATGATGCTGACCGTGAAGGACGACGGTGCCGGCCTCAACTATGCGCGCATCCGCGAGAAGGCGGAGGCCAACGGCCTGCTGCTGCCAGGCGTCGAGCCGACGGAAACCCTGCTGGCGCAGATGATTTTCGCCGCCGGCTTCTCCACGGCCGAAACTGTCAGCCAGGTCGCAGGGCGCGGCGTCGGCATGGACGTGGTGAAGAGCGAGATTTCCGCGCTGGGCGGCCGTATCGACATCACCTCGACGCCGGGCGCCGGCACCTGTTTCAACATCTATCTGCCGCTTACCCTGGCGATGACCCAGGCGGTGATGGTGCAGGCGGCCAAGCACGATTACGCGCTGCCGGCGCCGCTGGTGCAGCAGGTGCTGGAACTCAAGCCGCATGAACTGGAACAGGCGATGGCGGCCGGCGAACTGACGTGGCGCGGCACGCGCTACCCGTTCTCCTACCTGCCGCATCTGCTGGGCGACACCGAGGCGGTGCACGAGATCCAGCGCTACAACGCGGTGGCGCTGCTGCAAAGCGGTTCCAGCCGGGCGGCCGTGCTGCTCGACGCGATAGAGGGCACACGCGAAATCGTGGTCAAGAACATCGGCCCGCAGATGGCGCGCATTACGGGGGTCGCGGGCGCCACGGTGCGCGGCGATGGACGTGTGATCCTGATCCTCAACCCGGTGCCGCTGGCGCTGCGCTGGGCCAGCCTGCCACGTACCGCCGTGGAACGCACGGCACCCGCCGAAGCCGCAGAAGTCAGCGCCGCGCTGCAGCCGCCGCTGGTGCTGGTGGTCGACGATTCACTCACCGTGCGCAAGATCACGACGCGCCTGCTCACCCGTGAAGGCTTCCGCGTCGACAGCGCGAAGGACGGCGTCGATGCGCTGGAAAGGATGCATGACCTCGTCCCCGACGTGGTGCTGCTCGATGTCGAAATGCCGCGCATGGATGGCTTCGAACTGGCGCGCGTGATGCGCAGCGATGCACGGCTGAAGTCGGTGCCGATCATCATGATCACCTCGCGCACCGCGGATAAGCACCGTAACCGTGCGATGGAAATCGGGGTCAACGTGTATCTGGGCAAGCCGTATCAGGAACAGCAATTGCTCGACTCCATTGCCGAACAGCTGGGTCAGGAGGCGGTTGTTCTGGCGTAGGGAATCGCCTAGCGAAAATAACGGGCGGAGCAACGCCCGTTATTTTCATCTAGAGTCTGAGGCCGGCGAGATCGCCGCCAGCCAGCGCGTTGAGCCGTGCGTCGGCCTGCACCGGATCACGCTGGTAGGTTGCCGTCAGGTGACGCGCCGCTTCCAGCCAGTGGGCTTTGCCTGCGTTTACCAGCGTGGCCAGTTTGGCGGTGTCACCGCTGCCAAGCCAGGCTTCGTATGCCTGTGGCAGCGCCGGGAACAGGGCGCGCCGCAGCCCCGACAGATTCGCCAGGTAGAAATGCAGCGAGCCTAGGGCTTCGCGTTCGAGCAGCGTCGGCAGCGTCACCAGGCAGTCTGCGAGATGGTCGCGTACCGCGCGTGCCAGCAGTTCCGCATGCCTGGATGCGAGGTGGCCTAGCATGACGTTCCAGTCCTCGCCCAGCAGCGATTCGGCGCGCGCCTCGCCGATCTCGTGGAGTATCATCGCCTCGCTCTCGGCCTCGGCCATGCGGTCGAGGCCACGTTCGACGTCACGCTCGAAGTCGTAGTGCGCAAACGCGCGTCCCAGCGCAGTGTCTTTTTCCTTCCACTGCCATTCTTCGTACTTGTTCCACAACAGACGACGCACCGCGTCCATGCGCAGGAAGATGGCGCCGTCGCGCATTGCGGCGGGGGGGGCGATCAGGTCGCGGGCATATTCGCAGCCGGCCACCAGCACCTGCACGCCATCGCGCGTTTCCGCGCGCTTGAGTTCGGCCAGGACGAAATGAGGCTTGCGGAACCGCCCCAGCCCGCTGCTGTAGACCAGCCCCTGCGGGATCAGCGCACGGTTGATGTCGCTGGCCTCGAACGGGTCGATGCCGGCTTCGTTCAACGGCAGGGGCGCAAAATCCTCCTCTTCCACCGCATCCCACAGGCTCTCGCGCGCGTTCAGCCAGTCGCCGAGTTCGTCCTTGGGCAGACGCGCGCCATAGGGAATTTCCATTTCCCAGCGGTAGTACTCGCGCATTTCCAGCAGAAAGGTGCACATCGTCATGTCGCGTGCATGGCGGGCGTCGGCGATCGTGCAATTCTTTTGCACCGTGTCGATGAGAGCAGACAGTTCAAGCATGGCGCACTCCTGAAGACAGCTTTATCTGGAGTGTACAAATAAAAACAGCCCGTGCAACCGGGCTGTTTTCAGGGGTATTGCCTGTTCAGTGGCGGCGAACGGACCCATAGAAATTCAGGTCGGCACGCGAGCGGCGGGAAAGCTCGAAGCGCGCGGCATCGGCGCCACTGAACTGGCCGGCGATCTGGCCGTACGCCTCGGTTGCCCAGGCCTTGTCGTTGAGCGCATCGGCGATCCCCTCGGCCCAGCGCAGCTTGTCGGCAGGCTTGTCGAGGTGCGCGCCGCACGCCGCATACCATTTCTTCAGCGTTTCGGCCGGCAGCGCAAATCCTTTCAAGCGGTCGATGAACTGGATGCAGGCGTCGCCATTCGGGCAGGCGGCTGCGGCGGCCGCATAGAGTTCGTCCGCCCGGGCATTGTTGCCCATCGCGGCATACAGACGGCCGATGTGGGTGAGTGCAAAGTGATCCGTGGCCTGGGCGCGTGCGGCCTCCAGCAGGCGTCCCGCCTCCGTAACGTCCTGCGTCGCGGCGAAGCTCGCCTCGGCGAGTTTCGCCGTGTCGTAGGTCGTGGCCTGGGCGTCTGCTCCCAGCGCGGCTTCACGCGCGGCAAGATAGGCACGCGCCTTGGCGACTCCCAGTTCGCGGTGCTGCAGGTGCGCAGCGGTGACCACCAGGTCCTTGAAGGCAATGAAGTCGGTGGCGTTTTCTGCCGCGCGGTCAAGCAGACGGCTCAGCCAGTCGGTGTCGTCCAGATTCTTGTCCACTGCCAGCACGATTGGCTTGTAGCGCGAGAATTGATAGGCGGTGCCATTGAGCAGATTCTCGGCCGACTCGATCAGTTTTGCGGCGTAGAACGGATCTTCCAGTTCCACCCTGACACGCTCGGCCAGCGCGAGGAACTGCTTGACGCTGACGGCGTCCTTTTCCAGTTGCTGAAACTCCATGTAGCGTGCGTGATTGGCCTGACGCTTTTCCAGCTTGGCTTTTACGCGCGCCAGACGTTCGCCGTCGTCGGCCAGATGCGCTTCCACCGCGGCGACCAGCTTCTGCATTTCGTCCAGCCCGGCCACGGCGTCTTCGGCCCTGTCGAGCAAGGCCGCGGCACCCGGCTTGTCGCCGACGCCGGCCAAGCCTTCGGCGAGCTCGATGTAATCGCCGGTGGCGGTCGCAAGGTCGCCCGCCTTTTTCAGCGCGGACTGCATGAACGCGGCATCGCCCGCCTGCTTGGCCGATTCGATCAGCGTCTTGGCGGCGGTGAAGTCGGTTGCGCCGGCCAGCGCTCGCTCATACAGGGCCTTGGCGCGCGCCGGATCGCCCAGCGTCTTGGTGACCTCGCTCGCCAGTGACAGCAGGTCGGGGACGCTGGAGAGCTTCTCGCCGGCCTTGTTAAAGATCGCGGCAGCGTAATCCTTGTCGAGCAGGTGCTCGGCCGAGGCCGCCGCCAGTTTGCTGTACTCGACCGCGCGCGAGATTTTCGCTTCGGCCTTCTCCAGCACTTTCTTGGCAAACCCCGCGTCGGCGATGACGCTCATCACGTTCTTCGCCAGGTCGATCAGCGGGTCGAGGTTGCTGGTTTCCTTCAGTGCCTTCTCGTAGGCGCCCAGCGCCGCCGACTTGTCGCCCAGTACTTTGAACTTGGCCTCGGCCAGTGCAATCTGCTCCTCGCCGCTCATGCAGTAGTCTTCCGCGGTCTGCAGCAACTCCTCGGCGCGGCCTTGCTCGCCCAGTGCCTTGTAGACAATGGCGCACGCCGCCAGGTCCTTGGTGAACTGGCAGTCGTCCGCCACGCGGTCCATCAGCTCCTTGGCGTAGGCCGCGTCGGCGGGTTCCTGCAGGGCTTCCAGCGCCAGCGCCGCGTAATCGGCGCCGCCGGTGCATTGGGCTTCTTTGGGGGTGAGGGTGTCGCGGGTGGCCATGGGATGGTGTCTCCAGATAAACGTAACTCAACTGCGCGATTTTCCGCCTGCCGCGGTGGGCCGCCAAATAAGTAATGTCGATGGAGGTATTAGCGCCGCAGAGGATTCCGGCAGCAGTCGCGAACTCTGCCGGCCCCCCCGGGGATCAGTGACCGGTGTTTATCAGAGCAGTGAGCAGTAAACGGCAAAGCCTTAGAGCACGTAGCGCGCCAGATCCTCGCGGGCGGCCAGCGCGGCGAGGCGGGTGGTGACCGCGTCGGCGTCGACCACGTATTCGCCGGTGGTGCTGCCGGCGTCGAAGGAAATATCCTCCAGCAGCTTTTCCATCACCGTGTGCAGACGGCGGGCACCGATGTTCTCGGTGCGCTCGTTCACCTCGAAGGCAATCTCGGCGATGCGGCGGATGCCGTCGTCGGTAAACTTCAGCGTCACGCCTTCGGTCGCCAGCAGCGCCTCGTACTGCCGCGTCAGGCAGGCGTCGGTGGCGGTCAGGATGCGCTCGAAGTCTTCCACCGAAAGCGCCTGCAATTCGACACGGATCGGCAGCCGGCCCTGCAGTTCGGGGATGAGGTCGGACGGCTTGGACAGATGGAACGCGCCGCTGGCGATGAACAGGATGTGATCGGTCTTCACCATGCCGTACTTGGTTGATACGGTGGTGCCCTCGATCAGCGGCAGCAGATCACGCTGCACGCCCTGGCGCGAAACGTCGCTGCCGTGGGCGTCGCTGCGGGTGGCAATCTTGTCGATTTCATCGAGGAACACGATGCCGTTCTGCTCGACCGCTTCAAGCGCCTGCTGCTTGGTTTCCTCGTCGTTGACGAGGCGTCCGGCTTCTTCCTCGGTCAGCAGCTTGAACGCTTCCCGCACTTTCAGCTTGCGGGTTTGGCGGCGGTTTTGGCCAAGATTGGCGAACATGCCCTGCAACTGCTGCGACAGATCCTCCATGCCAGGCGGCGTGAAGATTTCCATGCTGGGGCTGATGGCAGCGACCTCGATCTCGATTTCCTTGTCGTCAAGGTCGCCCTCGCGCAGCATCTTGCGGAAGCGCTGGCGTGCCGCCCCATCCTCGCGCGGCGGTTCAGCCTCGCCGAAGCCGCGCGGCGGAGGCAGCAGCGCGTCGAGGATGCGCTCCTCGGCGGCCTCCTCGGCGCGAAACTGCACCTTGGACGTGGCCTGTTCGCGCATCTGCTTGACTGCGGTCTCCATCAGGTCGCGGATGATGGTGTCGACGTCGCGGCCGACGTAGCCGACCTCGGTGAACTTGGTCGCCTCGATCTTGATGAAGGGCGCGTTGGCGAGCCGCGCCAGGCGCCGCGCGATCTCGGTTTTGCCGACGCCGGTCGGGCCGATCA
>JBLMYH010000111.1:0-3086 GCA_050258175.1 Hyphomicrobiaceae bacterium | reverse complement strand
TCTTGAGTTGTCGCCTGGCACGGCAGGTGTGGCTTTTTACCGTGCCCAAGGGCGTGCCGGTGATGTCCGCCACTTCTTTCTCACTCAGTTGCTCGACATCCATCAGGTACAGGGTCAGCCGTTGGTTCGGCGCTAAGCGTTTGAGTGCCTGGATCACCTGCTCATCGGAGAAGTTCTCCAGGAAGTCGCGGGCATCCGACCAGGGCTCGGTATCGAGCTGGGGCTCCGCGACCAGCAACTCCTCGTCGAGCGAAATCACCGTGCCGGCGACCTTGCGATGGCGGACCCGGTCGATCCAGAGATTCCTCATGATTTGCAGGAGCCACGCCTTGCAGTTGGTTCCGGGCTTGAACATATCGAACCGCTCGAAGGCTTTCAGGAACGTCGTCTGGGTCAGATCCTCTGCCTCGTCGGTCTGTCTACAGACGGCAACCGCCGCTCGGTAGACGCTGTCCAAGTGAGGCAGCGCAATCTGCTCGAAGCGTTCCGGGCTTTCCATTTATTTACATACTGACTCACCTTTTCAAACGTTCGAGTCCGGCCGCGAGTTCCCCTGAAAACCGTGAGAATTCCGTGCCCACGGCTCTCTCCGGGCGTCGGAGGACATTTCTACGTATTGCGGGTATCTAAACACGCATTGCGTCTCCTGCAGGCTCGCGCCGGAAGGCCAGGATGGTCATGTCGTCCTCCTGGCGGTCGCCGTTTGTCGGTGTGACGGCTTGCCCTTCGCCACGATTCCGGGAACCTGTCCAGGGCGGGGGCCAAGCCTCGCAAGGGCCCATTGCCTGCTACCGGCTCAGTCTCGGTGTCCGGAATTCCGGGGTAATCCGCCAGCCGGAATTCGCGCCGTTCCTCCAGGAACGGCCGGACAGGTTCCCGGAAGGGTCAGCGCCAGCGGCGGACTGCGTGTTCTTTTGATCAAGGCTGATGCTGCGTTCCCTGATGCGTCTCTTGCGGCTGGCGGGCGACTTGCTTGAGCTGGGCCGCCTTCTGCGCTGCGGTGAGGCGATCCCACTGGGCCGGGCACCCGCCGCAGCAGAACGCCACCTTGCCCTGGCCGTACACACGCGTCAACTCGGCCGGGACCTTATCGGCGCTGATCTTTGTCCCCATGATCGGACAGCGGCCATTGAGGAACCGCGGCGCCACCTGCTGGCCGAGCGCCTGATGCAGCGCGGCGAGCGAGCTCTGGAGCTGCCTCAGCTCGTTCAAGGCCTCCTGCTGATGCCCCGCCTGCAGATGCTGGATCGCCCGTCCCACCGCCGCCTGAAGGGCCGGCAACCGCTGCGAGTAAATCGTCTGGAGGCTCGTGTCTTCCTGCGCGGGCTTGGTCTTTGCGGTTGGCGGCATCGCGCTGTCGGGCATCGTATGCTGGTGCTGGGCATAGCTGACACCGGCGAGGTAGAATCCGATCAGAGCGACAATCGCGGGAATTGGCGCGACCTTCCGGGTGTAGTAACTGCCTCTGTTCATCCATGTTTCCTTTCCATACATGATTCTGTAGTCGGCGCGTCACGATCGCGCCACGTTTCTCTTTCGTTGCCGCCGGTGCGGGCTACGCCCGGCAGGCGCCTGGCAGCCCCAAGACTCGTTGCCGCATTTTCGAGCGGCCCATATTCAAAACGATTTACCTGCCGCCAACGTTTCCCCGTGCACATCTTTTTTAATCGATGTTGTGTAACTATTTGGTCCGTCTTGAGACTGCCTCCGGCCCGGTTTCACGGAACCGGCAGAGACTTTCCAGCGTATTGTTGCATAAAGCATCATTGTGTCGACGAAGGAGCGGCCACGTGAAGAAAGGCTCACCTATTCCACACAGCAAGGATGCCGCCAGTGGAATGTCGTCAACCCATCGCTTGACGGCATCCGAATTGCAGCACACGGGCAAGAACTGTCGTCTCTGCGCCGCCGTCTGCCGCGATGTGTTTGAGGCAGATCTCGCGAAGCCTCCGAGCCATCAACGCAGGGACATATAGAAACGATCCATAGTAGGAGGTACTGACATGACTGGACGAATCCTCATCGTATTGGCCCTTCTGATCGGCTTGGCCGGCTGTACGCCGACTTCCGGCGTCATCACCGGGACGTCGGCGCCGGCCTGGTATGCCGGGACCGTGGCGCCGGACGTGGACTACCGGTCCCTGGAAGGCAAACAGGCCAGCTTCAATAAGGTCCGCCAGCCCATCGCGATTGTCGCTTTCGTCGCGCCGCCGGGGGCCGCCTGTTGCTGGCTGGAGCCCACGCTCGTCAATCTGGCCGGCCAGTTCTGGGATCTGCCCGTGACCGTGGCGCAGTTCTCCGAGCCTACGAGCCAATGTCCCCACGGCGCAGGCTGCGTGGAGGCCTGCAATCTGCACAAAGGCGCCGTCATGTCGCTGTGCGATGCCCAGAAGCTGGCGTGGAAGGCGTACGGCAAACCGGCGCCGGGCACGCTGATCTTGATCGGCCCGGACAACAAGATCCTGAGGAAGGGATCGTTGCGCGATCCCCAGGCGGTGGTGAGCGAGGCCCAGCGACTCGGCCAGATAGAGAAGGAGCGTCTCCCGGGCCCCGGCGGCGAGCGCTCGGGCATCTATTGAGGATCGGCACGAACCCATTGGCAGGGCCGGTGTGGTCTCGTCCGCAGGGTGGCAGGGTGGGCGATTTCCTCCGGTCGTTTCAGGAGAAAGCCATTTCCAGGGGGCGAAGGAACGTTCCATACAATAGGCATGACAATCAGGCAATGGGAAGGATTCCACCGCATGAGAAAGGAAGGTGTCGTGATGAAAACATGGATGGTTCCGATCGCCTTGGTCCTGGTCCTCGGTTTGGGATCGTATGCGATTTTCGCTCAGCAGCAAGACCAGTCGCAGGATCAATCGCAACAAGGCATGATGGGCGGAGGCATGGGGGGCGGGATGATGCCGCAGGGCGGCGGCATGCAGGGCGGGATGATGGGGCGAGGCATGGGCCGGGGAATGATGCCGGGGCAGGGCGGCATGGGCTGTCCGGCGTGTGCCGCCATGGCTGCCGGCCTGATGCACGAATCCGTCACCGCCACCAGCGACGGCGGGGTGGTTGTGTCCGTCGCCGGCAAGCTCATCAAG
>JBLMYH010000110.1:0-2925 GCA_050258175.1 Hyphomicrobiaceae bacterium | reverse complement strand
CGTGTCGCTGCCGGCATAGCGATGAAAGCGGCCGCTGCCGTGGGGGCCGTCGCAGCACCGCGCCTTCCAGGCAAGCGTGCCGAACAGGTCCCGCGACGGCGAGCACAGCAGCGACATGGTGCAGCCGCCGCAGCCCCCCGATTGCAGCCAGAGCACGTCTACGCGAGGGTCAGCGTGGGCGCGATGGCCGCCTGACAGACTCCTCGGCCTGGCGGAGAACGTCAGGCCGAGCCTCCCGGCTCATTTCGGCGTCATGGGGCGAAGCGGCGCCGGCGAAGGCACGCTGCGGCCCTTGCGGTCGAACAGCAGCAGGGGTGCGCACAGCGTCCGGTCGTCGTGGATGGCGACGCAGTCCAGGCATTGAAAACATTCGGAGTAGCGGATGGCTCCGTCGCGCCCGATGGCGCGGTATTCGCACCGATGTTCGCACAGGCGGCAGGGCGCGCCACACTCCCTGCGCCGGGGCAGCCAGTCCCAGCGCCGCACGCTGCCGAGCAGCGCCAGCCCGGCGCCGAGGGGGCAGAGATAGCGACAGAAAGCCTTGTAGGCGAAGGCCCCCAGCAGCAGCAGCGCGACCGCGTAGAGCACCGCAGGCAGGCTGCGCACGAACAGCAGGGTGATGGCGGTCTTGAAGGGTTCGATCTCCACCAGCCTGTCGCCCGCCTCCGGTGCGAGCATTGCGGCGCCGAGGATGAGCGCCAGCACGCCGTACTTGACGCGCACCAGGCGGCTGTCGAGGCTCTCGTCTATATGCAATTGCGGTAGCCTCAGCCTCTGCCCCAGCTTGGCAATCACTTCCTGCAGCGCCCCGAAAGGGCACAGCCAGCCGCAGAAGGTGCCGCGCCCCCACACCGCCAGGGTGAGCAGGGCATATACGGCGATGACCAGGGTCACCGGGTCGTAGAGAAAGAAGCTCAGGTCCCAACCGTTGCGCGCACCCTTGATCAAGCCGACCAGGTTGACGATGGACAACTGGCCCTGGGCATGCCAGCCGAGAAAACCCAGGGTGAATATCACGAAGCCCCAGCGGAAGCGGTTCAGGCGTTGGCGTTTGCGCGTGAGCCGGCGCTGCCCCGCCAGCGCCACGGTGAGCACGGCGAGGCTGAGCGCGACGATCGTCAGGTCGGGCAGGCGTGCCCGCCACACCGCTTTCCAGGCACGCGTCGCAGCGCTCTCCGGGATGTCGAAGAGACTGCCCGGCAGGCGGTAATCGAAGCCGAAGTCGCGGCTGACGACTTCCGGAAAGATCATGCCCTTCTTGCGCGTCACGCGCAGCGCCATCTGCCACGGGAGCGCCGGGTCGAAGCCGGCTTGGGCGACGATCTTCATGAGCTTCACTTCGCCCGCGCGCGGCGCGCCCGCCAGGACGGCAGGCAGGTCCATGTCCATGTCGCGAATTCCGATCGGCAGTCCCGCCTGGCGCAGGACGATGGCATCGGGAACCGCGCCGCGGGTGTAGTCCTCGCCGACGAAGCTGTAGCGCCCGGCCGTCATGAGCCAGATGGCATGCTGTCCGGGCTCAAGCCGGGCCTTCAGGCTGCGGTACGCCGCCTCCCCCAGCAGGTTGCGACCGATGCTCGGCGCATTGACGTAGGCATACCAGATTTCGGCTCCGGTCGCGCCGGGACTCGCCAGTGCGGCCGCGTCCGTGCCCTCCCCCGCCGAGCCTCGGAAGGCACGCTCCACCTCTGCGTTCGTGAGACGGAAATGGCGCACGTAGCCGCGCTCCAGCAGCGCCTGCCACGACAAGGGCTCGAACGCGGCCTCCCTTACCTGACCGACCTCGGCGGCGGAACGCCCTGCAGCGTAGCCCAGCTTGGCGCGCGCCACGCGCAGGGCCGCCGCCAGCACCGTTTCATTGACGATCCTGATGGAGGCCGTGGCCTTGGCCACGCCGTCCAGGGTGGCGAGGCTGCTGCCGCGCCCGGAATGGCCATGGGCCGATGCGATCTTGATGCCGCCCTTGATGCTCTTGCCTTTGTACTGTTCGACGAACCGGAACAGCGGTTCCGGACCGAGGCCGTCGAGAAACACCGGTTCGTGCTGCGACAGCACCCTCACTTCGAGAAATTCGCCGTTGCGGTCGAGCGCGATGAGCAGGTCGAACGGCACCCCGGCAAAGCCCGGAATGGGGGCGAGATCGATGGATTCGAACACGTAGGCAACGACCGTCTCGGTCGGGCCATCGAGCTTGACGATCGGCCAGATGGGGATCTTGCCGTCCTTGTCGAGCACGCGCAGGGCATCGGGAAACGCCCTTTCGATGTCGGCCTTGGCC
This sequence comes from Hyphomicrobiaceae bacterium, assembly GCA_050258175.1. GTDB lineage: Bacteria > Pseudomonadota > Gammaproteobacteria > Burkholderiales > Thiobacillaceae > Thiobacillus. The sequence continues at coordinate 647 of JBLMYH010000110.1, read as the reverse complement.
AAGATCCCGGCCGCTCCCGGCGTCGGAGACAGGAGCGCCAGGACCAGACTGAAGCCGATCAGCCAGTGCCATTGCGCCCGCATGAGGCCTGATGCCGCGCCACAGCAGGTTGCGTCGGAGGCTTTCAGCTCCCCGGGGCCTGAGGGGTGATGCCGTAACTGGCGAAGATCCGGGCCACCGTGCCGTCGCTTCGCAGCGCAGCCAGCGCGCCCGTCATGGCTTCGGCCAGTTGCGGACGGTCCGCCTTCACCGCCATGCCGAGAGGCCAATGGTCCACCCGCAGTTCCGGCATCTTGACCGCTCCGATGACGAAGCGCGGCTGCCCCGCCAGAGCCGCTTCGAGTTCCGCCCGGGTGGCCATGACCGCGGCGACTTCGCCGGCGCGCAGGCCCGCCGCCGCCTCCATGACAGTGCGATAGTGCACCACGTTCTCGCGGAGGCGGCCGTTGAGCGCTCCGAGGAGGAAGGAGTCGGCCAAGCCGGCCAACTCGACGCCGATCTTCTCGCGCGTGAACACCTCCAGCGCCACCGCCGCCGATCCGACGACCGGCGGCACGCGGGCCGGATCGCGGGCGATGGCGATGGATTCGACATGGTAGGGGCCGAAAATGCGCACCTGTTCGTTGGCCCGCGCCAGGTTTGCGTCG
>JBLMYH010000109.1:0-4610 GCA_050258175.1 Hyphomicrobiaceae bacterium | reverse complement strand
CATAGCACTGTTCGCCGCACTGATGGCAACCGGATGCGTCGGTCCGCAGGTGAAGCCCGGAAACCGTCGCGCGCGCAAGCATCCTCTATCTTGTGCCGATGGAATCGCCTCCATTGCAAATCGATGCGGCGTATGCCGCAACCGGCCCGGCCTCGATCGTGCATTACTTGCCCCGTTACACGCTGGGGATGGCGCGAACGGTGGGCGTCTTGTCAGGGGTCGTCGTATTGCTCGAACTTTCCTCAGCATCGCATCGTCAGGCGGCGTATCCGCCGCCGGTTCAGCCGACCGAGACGTGGCTCCCTTCCGTCGAATTGTCGCGTGAGGCCGCGCGTTTGTTATCGGCCGCAGGGAAAGCGCCTGACCTATCCCCCCGGATACAGCCCATTCCGGGGGGTGAAGAACGGGGGCGGACGCTCCTGATGGAGAACTGGATGGCACCGATTCGTTCCTGGTACAACAACGATGAAGCGCCTTCGACGCGATATGCTGAACTCAAGGCCAGGCACGTTGATGCCGTCGTGGAGATTGGCATCAGCAACTATGAAATCCACGCTGGCAAGTTGCTGCTTCAGGTTCACATGAAGCTGATCGACCCGGGCTCGGGCAGGCTCCTGGCGCGAGCACGGGCATCGAGTTCTACGCCGATCCCACCGATGGATGAGGTGTTCGCCGATGACGCAAAGGGATTCAAGGCGTCCGTCTCACGGGCAGGCAACACCCTCGTCATGAATTGCCTGCAAGAAATTGGCCTGGTGCCGAAGGAATCGGTCCGGCAAAGCGGCGGCAAGACGGTCGTCGTGCAAACGACGAAACTCAGAACTCCGCCTTGATTTCCCGGTTCAGCAGGGCATCGACCGCCTCTTCCGCCGGCATGCGGTCGAACAACACTTGGAAGACGGCACGGGCAATCGGCATGTCGACGCCAAGCTCCGTGGCCAGCGCGGCAACTTCGCGCGCGGTGGTGACGCCTTCGGCAACGTGACCGAGTTCATTGAGGATGGCGCCGAGCTGCTGGCCGCGGGCGAGGCGCAGGCCGACCTGACGGTTGCGCGAGAGGTCGCCGGTAGTGGTGAGGATAAGGTCGCCGAGGCCGGACAGTCCCATGAAAGTTTCGAAACGGCCGCCAAGCTTGACGCCAAGGCGGGTCATCTCGGCGAGTCCGCGTGTGATGAGCGCGGCGCGGGCATTGTGGCCCAGTTGCAGCCCGTCGCAGATGCCGGCGGCGATTGCCATGATGTTCTTCAGCGCCCCGCCGATCTCGACGCCGATGACGTCGTCGTGCGCGTAGATCCGCAGGCGGTGGCCGGACAGCGCCGCCGCCAGGTGCTGCGCCAGCGCAGCGTCCTGTGAAGCGAGGGTCAGGGCGGTAGGGTAGCCCTGCGCCACTTCCTGGGCAAAGCTCGGGCCGGACAATACGCCGGTCTGACTGTGCGTGGGCAGCAGTTCGGTGACGAGTTGATGCGGCAGCTTGCGGCTGCCGGGCTCGAATCCTTTGCAAACCCAGAGCAGCGGCGGCAGCACGGCACGAGGCGCCAGCGCAGCCAGGGTGGTGCGCAGGCCGCTGCTGGGAACGGCGACGATAACGAGGTCGGCCGCGTCGACGGCAGCGTCGAGGTCGGCGTTGAAATGCAGCGTATCGGGTAGCGGGCAGCCAGGTAGGTAGCGCGCGTTGGCGCGTTGGATGCGCATGGCGTCGAGTTCGCCGCCGTTGCGCGCCCACAAGGTGACGGTGTGATGAGGTGACCAGCTGGCCGCCAGCGCGGTGCCCCATGCGCCGGCGCCAAGCACCGACAGTTTCATTGGCCCCAAACCTCGTTCACAGGGATCCAGCCAGTGAGGCCGTTGGCATGTTTGACCGGCAGCCAGCCGTAAGCGTCGGGTTTGCCGGTGACGTCGAGCAGGACACCGCGCGCGGCACGAAACACGATGTCGGCATCGGCATGCGGTTGGCGCCGGATGGTCCCGGTTTCGGCCTTGACGATGACGCTCCTGACGCCGCCGAGGGCGGATTTCTCGATCCATGCCAGGCGGCCCGTGTAGTCGCGCACCTTGACCCAGGCGGCGGTGTCTACGACGACTTCGAGCGGCACGCCGCTTCCGGCGACCGCCACCTTGTTGGCCGTAGTCGAGGGCGCGTCATACAGCAGGGCGGCATGCCCGGTGCTGCGGTAGTCCAGCGCGCTGGCGGGATTCGCCAGCGCGAGCAGCAGGCCGCCCGCGAGGATCAAACCGGCGCGGGACCGTCGCACGGTCAGCATGCCTGCTTCAATGGGTTTGCGCAGACGCAGCCTGTTGCTGTTGCGCCTGCTGTTGCTGCACGAAAAGCGATTCGAAGTTGACCGGGTTCAGCAGCAGCGGCGGAAAGCCGGCGCGGATCACCACGTCGGACACCGTCTCGCGCAGATAGGGGAAGACGATGTTGGGGCAGCCGATACCGAGCACCATGGGCAACTGGTCCTGCGGCACGTTCTCGATTCTGAAGATGCCGGCCTGGGTGCATTCGACCAGAAACATGGTCTTGTCGCCGATCTTGGCCGTGATGGTGACGGTGATGCTGGCGTGGTACAGCTCTTCGCCGAGTGCGCGGCTTTCGCTCGACATGTTGACGTCGATCTGCGGAGCTTCGCGCTCCAGGTAGATCGCGGGCGCGTTGGGCACTTCCACCGACAGATCCTTGACGTAGAGCTTTTCGATATTGAATACGGGTTGTTGTGCGTCAGCCATGGTGCCTCCCTGAATAAGCAAACCGGAGCGAACGCTCCGGTGATCGGCCTATTTTACACGGGCTTTAAGTTGCCTCCATGAATCCGCTGCGCGGCCCGCGGTCTTCCGCTTCCCGCGCATGGCCGCTACGGCCCCTATTGAACGCCCTGTGACGCCAGCCAGCGCTTCAGCGCATGGGCTTCCATCGCGCCCGAGATGCGTGCCGCCTCGATGCCATTCCTGAACAGGATCAGGCTGGGTATGCCCTTGATGTGGTGGCGCATCGACACCTGCGGATGCGCTTCGGTATCGACCTTGGCGAAGCGCACGCGCGTGCCCATCTCGGCCGCCACCTGCTGGAACACCGGCGCCATCATCTTGCAGGGGCCGCACCAGCTGGCCCAGAAATCGACCAGTACCGGCAGGCCGGCCTTGGCGATGAAGCGGTCGAAGCTGTCGGCGCTGAGGTCAACCGGCTTTCCGGGCAGCAGCGGCGTGCCGCATTTGCCGCATTTGGGGGCGTTCGACAGCCGCTCATCCGGCACGCGGTTGATGGCGAGGCAGTGGGGGCAGGCGAGTTCCATCGGGGATTCCTCGAAACGAATGATTGTCGCTTCAAGGTGGGGGGGCGCGCCGGAAATTCAAGCGGCCCCGGGGGTTGGCGCCCGATCAGGCGCTGGCGAGTAGCGGCACCAGTTCGCCGGCGGCGTCGAGCGCAGACGTATCGTCGAACCCGCCGACGTGGGTGTCGCCGATAAACACCTGCGGGACGGTACGGCGGCCGCCGGAGCGGGTGATCATTTCCTCCTGTTTCGCCGGATCGAGATCGATGCGGATCTTTTCGATCTCGGCGACGCCGCGGCTTTTGAGCAGGCGCTCTGCGGCGACGCAGTAGGGGCAGACGGCGGTGCAATACATTACGACTTTGGCCATGAGGGCTTTCCTTGTTACTCGGTTACTTGGCGATGGGCAGGTTGGCGCGTTCCCACGCGATGATGCCACCCGCCTGGTTGTACACGGTCTCGAAACCGGCTTTTTTCAGCATGCCGCAGGCGCGTGCCGAGCGCTGGCCGCTGCGGCAGGTGACGAGGATGGGCTTTGCCTTGAATTTCTCGAGTTCCTTCAGGCGGCCGGCCAGCTGGCCGAGCGGAATGTGCTTGGCCTTGGGGATGTGGCCGGCGGCAAACTCCTTGTCTTCGCGCACGTCGAGGATCACCGCGTCGTCATTATAGAGGCGGGTGGATTTCAGGGTGTCGGCTTCCTCGATGCCGGAGAGCTTGCTGCCGATGAAGGACCAGATCAGCATGGCCCCGGACACCGCCGTCACGGCTACCAGCATCCAGTTGTGCTGCAGGAATTGAAGATCCATGTGCGCCCCCTTACAGGCCGCAGCCCGGTTTGACCCCGGCTTTTTTCAGCATGATGTCCATCGGGCAGAAGCGCGTGATGCCGGACTGGAACAGGTTGAAGCCGACGAAGGCGGTGAACCACAGCCACGACAGATGGGTCATGTCGACGCTGCCGGAAAAGTGGGCCAGCGCCAGCGACAACAGGATGAAAAGTCCGGCAATGATGCGGACAAGGCGTTCAACGGTCATGGTCAATTCCTTGGAAATGGAAAACGGATAATAAGGGTGCCCCGGTTTTTTTCAAGCCGGGGACTCGTTGCGCTTTTGCCAGATGTAGTACAGCAGCGGGATGACGACGAGGGTGAGCGCAGTGGAGGCGAATGTGCCGAAAATCAGCGATACCGCCAAGCCGCCGAACACCGGGTCGGTGATCATGATCGCCGATCCCAGGATGATGGCGAGCGCAGTCAGCAGGATGGGCCGCAGCCGCACTGCGCCCGCCTCGATCACAGCCTCCTTGAGCCCGTAGCCCTGGGCCCGGTAATCGACGATGAA